>SKYF01000046.1 GCA_007128005.1 Bdellovibrionales bacterium | reverse complement strand
TGGTGCGTTAGGGTGACCTTAAATGATGATCCCTGTGATCCCAATGTAGATTCTTTTAAGAAGGCACCTGGGTCCTAAGAAAATTGAGGGCCCTAATTCTGGCTTTTTGTGGAGGTCCGCGCCTAAGGGGAAGTCATTCTAGGAGCTGCCTCATAGAGGCTTGGGGAGCAAATTTCTGGAGGGGCGTAAATGGACCCCTCTGGGGTCTCCCTGTCGCCCAATAAGACAGACCTGCAGCCGGCGCGGTGGCCGGCTTCAACGTCAATCATCCGGTCTCCCATCATCCAACTTTGGCTTAAGTTTACGTTGTAATCCAAGGCCCCCCTCAGCAGCATGCCCGGATTGGGCTTTCTTAAGGGGTGGTCCGTATGAGTCATATAGGGGGCATAATAGAAGGCAAGAAGGTCGACCCCTTCTTGACTGAAGCGAGCCCGAATGCGGCGATGGATTTCATGAAGATTGTTTATATCTACAATCCCTCGGGCCACTCCAGACTGGTTGGTGGCGATCAGAAAAATATAGCCCTGATCGCGGAGCAGACGAAGCGCCTCAAAGACTTTTGGTAAGTAGACAATTTGCTCTGGGTCATTGAGATAGATTTTGTCCTCAATAATGGTTCCATCTCGGTCTAAGAACACGGCTTTATTTTTACCTGTTGGGGAGCTTGCAGAGGACTTCATGGTCATGAACTACCAAGATTTTTTGCCCCTGTCACATCGCCTTGCTGCGCTTAGTTCTGCTGCTTGACCCCTCTCCCAGAGGATGGTGTTTCTCCATGGTTCGGGACAAGTGATCTAGGCTCAGATGGGTGTATTTTTGGGTGGCCACAAGAGATTGGTGGCCCAAAAGCTCCTGCAAAAGACGCAGATCCACTCCGCTGGTCAACAAATGGGTGGCATAACTGTGGCGTAGGGCATGGGGATGAAGGGGCTTCACCAGCCCCGCCCTCAGGCCCCACTGCCGGACCCACTCATAGGCGGTTCTGGGGTTGAGGGCCTTTGGGCCCCATATGTGCAGAGAGCTTCCCTGAGTTCCCTGCAATTTTCTCAGCCAAGTGAGGCTCCGATCGGGCAGACTCACAACTCTCTCTTGCCCCCCTTTGCCCAGAACTCGAACACTGGCTTGCTCCCAAAACACATCCTCCCACTTGAGTCGGCAGGCCTCGGACACTCTCAAGCCTCCCCCATAGAGCAAAAAAATCAGGCAGGCCGCGGAATTCCGGTGAGCAGAGCCCTCTGGGCTTTCCTCAAGACACTGGACAAGTGCCATGGCTTCATCCACCGAGATATAGTGGGGCAGTGGGGCCGGGGCGGCTTTGACTCCTCTGAGCTTTAAACTGAGGTCATGGCTCAGGTGTCCTTGCAGAAAGAGCCATCTAAAGAAGCTCCGTAGGCAGGCGACTTTGCGTTGTTTGGATGAGGGCTTAAGCTGGGACCAGTTCTTTAGAGCCCGCATCGCTAGATCTATAAGTAAACTCTCCATGGGGTCTATGTTCGGCGGAAAAGTTTTCCCATTCTTTTCTCCATGGCCCGGGGGGTATAAATCTTTTCCTCCCCCCAAGGGGTCTAAAAACTGGCTTAGATCCGTTGTATAGGATTTGAGGGTGAGCGGGGAGGCAGTTTTTTGATAATCAAGTGATTTCAGGTACTTGAGTTTGTAATGCAGCAAAATGGATAGATTCTTCTCAGCTATTGGGGGCAAGAACACCCCCTTTTAAGCCTGTAAAATAACTACATGGCGCTTTGCAAAAAAAACTTGCATAAAAACAAAGCATCTGGTAGAACACCGTGTTATTGACACGTTTCGTTATGAGACAGCTATGAAGCTGTTTCAGAGTTTTTGAATAACCTACTAGCTGAGTAAAGGGCTGTACGTATGACAGAAATGGAAAAACCAAACTATCTCCCTTCCAATGTCCCCGCCGCCAGTGAGAGCGAGACTCTTCCCGGTGTGGCGGCCCTGAACAGGTCTCTCGATGATAAAGCCATTGTATATAAATCTGAGGTGATGCGCCAGCTGATGCGTATGGTGGATCGAGTTGCGCCTTCAAATGCCACAGTTCTGGTCTTAGGTGAGAGTGGGACCGGCAAGGAGCTCATTGCCCATGCCATTCACCAGCGCAGCCATCGGCGCAACAAGCCCTTTGTGGCCATCAACTGTGGGGCTTTGAGAGAGACTCTATTAGAGAGTGAGCTCTTTGGACACGAAAAGGGTGCTTTTACAGGAGCCTACAACCGCAAAATCGGCTTGGCAGAAGCGGCCAATGGTGGAACCCTTTTCCTGGATGAAATTGGCGAGATGAGCCCCGGAATTCAGGCGAAGTTGTTGCGCTTTTTGCAAGAGGGAGAGATTTTCCGCGTGGGTGGAAAAGAGCCCATCAAGGTGGATATTCGCCTGATCAGTGCCACCAATAAGGAGCTTGATAAAGAGGTGATGAGAGGAAACTTTCGTGAGGACCTCTTTTACCGGATCAACACCATCATGATTCACTCTCCTCCCCTACGACGTCGCAAAGAGGACATTCAGATTTTGGTAGAGCATTTTCTGGCCCAGAACTCCCATGGCCAGGCCCAGAAGTCTCGACAGATGAGCGAAGAGGCCATGAAGATCTTGATGCGCTACGATTGGCCGGGAAACATTCGGGAGCTCCAAAACGTCTGTGAGCGACTGCAGATTTTGGCTGAGGGACAGATGATTATGCCCGGAGATCTGCCAGAGCATATTCGTAACCCCGACAATAAAATCATCATCGATGATTACGATCCCACTTTGAGCCTACATGAGCTGGAGAAGCGCTACATTCTGAAAGCCCTGGGCTATTTTGATGGAAATAAAACTCAGGCGGCCAATGCCTTAGGGATCACAATCAAGACTCTCTACAATAAGCTGCACGAGTATGGAGAATTTGAGCGCTACGCAGTCCACTCCAAGCCAAAGGCTTAAAAAAAAGCGAGCTCAAAATTATGAGCTCGCTCTCTATTAGAAGACTCTGTATTGGACTTAAAAGTAGCCCTCTCCCTCTTCGTCTTCGTCGTCGTCAAGATCCTCTAGATCTTCGAAACTCTCCATTTCTGGCTCATGGTAGTCGTCTAGGGTTTCAAGGTCCTTGTCAATGCTCTCCTCTAGACTTTGGAACTCAGTCAACTCGTCTTCCAGGCCCTCTGCATCCTCGTTTTCAAACTCCAAGTCTTCGGCAGGGGAGGCCATTCCTGAAGTGGCTGCTCCAACGATGCCGGCCAGAGGTGCTGTGGCAAAGGGGTTATTGGTAAAACCCTTGCTCTCCTGAGGAGTTTCCATAATCTCCTTAAGAGAGGGGACCTTTGGCTTCTGCAGACCGGCCTTGGGCCGACTTACTTTTTTGGCCGCGGATTTCTTTGCTGTCGCCTTTTTTGTTGCCTTTTTTGTCGCCTTCTTGGTGGTGGGCTTTTTAGCGGCCTTTTTTTTAGTCACTTTCTTTTTGGTCGCCTTTTTAGCGGTGGCTTTCTTCGCTGCTTTCTTGGTGGCCTTCTTAGCTGTCGTTTTTTTTGTCGCCTTTTTGGTGGTCGCCTTCTTCACAGCCTTCTTCTTTTTCTGAGTGCTCTTTTTGCTGGCAGACTTTTTGGTGGCTGCTTTCTTCTTACTCGCTTTCTTTTTGGTAACTTTTTTCTTGGCAGTTTTTTTAGTGGTTGCTTTCGTCTTCTTTTTCTTTGCTTTTGCCATAAAGGCCCCCTGTGGTGAGTTAGATCTCAAAATGATAATTTGAGTGCTTGACAGCAAAATCGTACTGAGATTCGAGGGACTTGCCTAGCAAATTTTAAAAAAAACAGGCCCGGAACTTCTTCCGGGCCAAAAGATCTATTTCACTTTTACTGAATTGGCTTATGAGCAGATCAAGTGCCTATTAGCCAATCAGGCTCAGGGCCAAGTTGTTCACTTGGTTGGCCTGGGCCAGGGTGCTGGTGCTGGCCTGAAGCAAGATGCTGTTTCTGGTCAGTTCAGCCGAGGCCTCAGCCACATCAGTGTCGCGGATCCGGCTGTTGGCAGCAGCCATGTTCTCTTCAGTGACCAGAAGGTTGTTGACAGTAGAGAGCAGCCTGTTTTGCAGAGCACCAAGGTCTGAGCGCATGCTGTTAACTTGAACTTGAGCGTCATCCAATCTCTCAAGGGCGGTTTGAGCACCGGCTTTGCTTCTGTAGTCCACATTGGCTAGTCCCAAGGCGTCCAGAGTGGCCACGTTGCTCGCAGCATCAAAAGAGATTCTGTCCTCAAAGTCGTTGTTGTAGATGCCCACTTGGAAGTCAAAGCGGGGAGTAGAGCCATCGAGAAGTTTGGTGGTTCCCCAAGTTGTCACAGAGGCAATACGCTGAACCTCAGACTTCAACTGTTGAACTTCTTTGTCGATGAACTCCCGCTCGGTGTTGCTAACAGTGTCGGAAGCGGCCTGAATCCCCAGCTCGCGCAGGCGAGTGATGATGTTGCCGATCTCGTTCAGTCCACCCTCTGCAGTCTGGACCATCGAGATTCCGTCGTTGGCGTTGCGGTTGGCTTGACGAGCTGAACGAATCTGAGCCTTTAAGTTTTCGGAGATGGCCAGACCAGCAGCGTCGTCTGCGGCTTTGTTGATTCGGCTTCCACTGGCAAGTTTTGCCATACTGTTGCCGATGTTGATTTGGCTGCTGACCAAGTTCCGTTGAGCATTGATAGCGGCCACATTTGTTGAAACTCTCATTCCCATGGTTATCCTCCATTGTTAAAAATTGTCATTTCAATACCTCCTCCTTGTTAAACCCCAGTTCACTCGTTGGTGTTTGCGGGGTCGGCATCCAAGCCTTAAGTTAAATATTAAAAAGGTTTGTACTTATAAAACTTACTGTTAAATAAGTTCTCCCTGTACTTTTTGTCTTCCCTGATTCCCTCCTTTCTTTAACTGAAGAGAGCTCTCACTCTCTATGTTTCTTCAAGCTGTTCCTTCGAACACCTTACCTTTCGGGAGCGGTATAGGAATCTTGACAGGACCACAGGCCAATTCGGACCTATTGCTTAAAAAGTTGGGCCATTGTCTGGAGGAAGCCTTAGACGGAGGACTGGAAAAACTGGTCGATGTGATAGGCTGTCCATTCAGGTTGATCCTCTTGAACGTGGTGGCCAGCCTTTGAGTGGCAGAGTAGAGTTGCCTTTGGTAAGGTCGCCTTGAGTTGATCCATACTTTTTTGGGGGACCATTTTATCTTTTTCTCCCCATAAAATAAGTGTGGGCACAGAGAGTAGAGACAACTCATGGGGGAGTCGAGAGTCTGAGATGGCTTGGGTAGCCAGCAAGAAGGTTCTGACAGCAGCAGGGTTCCGTTTATATGGAGCCCAGTACTGGTCTACGTCCTCTGGAGACAGCTTCTGATGGTGGAGCACAACTCGCCTCAGGGCCTGGTGGATCACCCAGCGCCTCGTGGTTCGACTGAGAGGTGAGCTCAAACGAGCCAGGCGATGAATGCCTCGGGGTACAAGACTGGGGTCTGTGGCTGGAGAGATGGTGACAAGTTTTTTACAGCGCTCCGGCTCCCTAAGGCTCAGCCAAAGGGCCAATGTTCCCCCCATGGAGCTTCCCACCAAAAACACCCGCTGAAGATCAAGTTGGTCAAGAAACTCCCTCAGGCGCTGGCACTGGGCCTCTAGGCCATAGTCGGCCCCCGTGGGTTTGTCGCTTTTGCCAAAGCCGGGTAGGTCCAGCAGGATCAGGCGGTACTTGGAGCTTAAAAAAGGCAGCAGCAATCTCCAGCAAAATAAGGAGGCTCCAATGCCATGTAGAAATAAAATGGGTGGACCGCTACCTATGTCTTGGTAGTGGAGATTAAAGCCACTGGGAATCTCTACTGAGCAAAAGGTCGGGGTGGGAGGCTGTTTTCTCTGGAGCAGCCAGAGGCTCCAAAGCAGAGCAGCCAGGGCAAGAAGCACAAGGCTGCCAAAGAAAAAAAGCTCTCCAGACCCGTTCACGGTCTAGTCAATCTCCATATAGCGGCAAAAGGCCATCCGGCCATTGAGATGGTAGTTTTTGAGCTGAAGTTGGCGTCGGTGAAGGCTGGCATTGTAACCAATGGTGCAAGTTTCACTGCGAGGGTCAAAGTGAGAGCATTGCTCACAGCAATAAGTTAAATCTATGTGGTTGAACTCCCGAGGGTCGATGGGATCATAGATGACTCCCCGCCGCGTGCGGGGTGGGGTTGGATTTTTTGTGGGGCCCTTGATCATTGACAAACCGCCTTTTGGCCTCAAATTAATGGGGTAAGTTGTTTTAACCAAGTGATTTTTTGCTTCTGCGGCAGCTAAATGAGGGTTTTATGCGTGATATTGAGAAAATGACCAGAAAGAGTCAGGAGGCCATGCAGGCTGCGGCCGAACAGGCTCAGAGCTTTAAAAACACCGCTGTGGAGCCAGAGCATTTGCTTTATCAGCTGTTGATTCAAAAGGATGGACTTGTGCCACAGCTGATGTCCGCTTGTGGAGCTCAGCCCTTGCAGCTGGCCCAGGAGCTTGAGGGGCGAATAGAAAAGCTACCTCAGGTGACAGTGGGGGATGTGCAGGTGGTGGCCTCTCAGGCCATGGTTAAGCTCTTTCAGTCGGCAGAGCAGGAGGCCAAGGCTCTTGGGGACTCTTATATTTCCACCGAGCACTTTGTGATTGCTCTCCTAAAGGGAGCTCATCCGGATCTGGCAAAATGGCTCACTCAAAAGGGCATAGTCTTAGAGGCCTGGCTCTCTGCTTTGAACAAAGTTCGTGGAAGTCAAAAGGTCACCGATGACGATCCTGAGGGAAAATATGATGTTCTCAATAAGTATGCCAGAGACCTCACTCAGATGGCCGAAGAGGGAAAATTGGATCCGGTGGTAGGGCGTGATGAAGAAATCCGGCGAGTCATCCAAGTGCTGTCCCGGCGAACTAAAAACAACCCCATTTTAATTGGTGAGCCTGGAGTGGGTAAGACGGCCATTGCTGAGGGACTGGCGGTGCGAATTATCAATGAGGATGTTCCTCAGGTTTTATTGAGAAAAAAGCTAATGGCCCTTGATATGGGGGCTCTTATTGCCGGAGCCAAGTACCGTGGGGAGTTTGAAGATCGGCTCAAAGCGGTCGTAAAGGAAGTGACCTCAAGTGATGGGGAGGTCATCCTGTTTATTGATGAGATTCACACTCTGGTTGGAGCTGGAAAGGGCGATGGAGCTATGGATGCGGGGCAGATTTTAAAGCCGGCCCTCGCTCGAGGGGAGCTGCGCTGCATTGGGGCCACCACCCTGGATGAGCACCGCAAATACATTGAAAAAGACAAGGCTTTAGAGCGGCGCTTTCAGACAGTGATGGTGGAGGAGCCCTCTGTGGAGGATGCCATCACAATTTTACGTGGATTAAAGGAAAAATACGAAGTTCATCATGGAGTCAGGATCACCGACTCGGCAATCATTGCCTCTGTGAAGCTCTCTCACCGCTATATCACCTCGCGGTTTTTGCCCGACAAGGCCATTGATTTGATGGATGAAGCTGCAAGTCGGCTCAGCATCGAGATCAATAGCGTTCCCGCCGAGATCGATGAGATCGATCGCAAGGTGGTCCAGCTGCAAATTGAGAAAGAGGCCCTTAAAAAAGAGAAGGGTGAAGAAGCTCAAGAGCGCCTAAAGAGAATTGACCAGGAACTCAGTGAGCTCAATGAAAAAAATAAGGTGTTGCGCGCTCAGTGGGAAAAGGAAAAAGGGGAAATTGGTGGGCTCAAGCAGACCAAAGAGGAGATCGACAGCTTACGCATGGAAATTGAGCGAGCGGAGAGAGAGGGAAATCTCGGCAAGGCTGCCGAGCTCAAGTATGGAAGACTGCCTGAGCTGGAAAAGCAGTTGGTGGCCTACAACGAGCAGGCCGTGAGCAATAAAGAAACCGAAGGACGTATGCTTAAAGAAGAGGTCGGTCCTGAGGAGATCGCAGAGGTGGTGGCCAAGTGGACAGGGGTTCCGGTCAAGAAAATGCTGGAATCTGAGACGGAAAAGCTGTTGAAAATGGAGGAGTATTTGCAGGCGCGAGTCGTGGGCCAGGATCATGCTCTGGTGGCCGTTTCAGATGCGATCCGCCGAGCCCGGGCTGAGATCTCAGATCCCAACCGACCCATTGGCAGTTTTATTTTTCTGGGGCCCACAGGGGTGGGTAAGACAGAGACTGTGAAGGCTTTGGCGGACTTTTTGTTCGATACGGAAGAGGCCGTTGTGCGCATTGACATGAGTGAGTATATGGAAAAGCACTCTGTCTCCCGGTTGATTGGAGCCCCTCCTGGGTATGTGGGCTATGAAGAGGGTGGTCAGCTCACTGAACGTGTGCGGCGTCGTCCCTATTCGGTTGTGCTTCTGGACGAGATCGAGAAGGCCCACCCGGATGTCTTTAACGTCCTGTTGCAGGTGCTGGATGATGGCCGGTTGACGGATGGTCAGGGGCGCACTGTGGACTTTAAAAATACGGTGCTTATTATGACCTCAAATATTGGGTCACAGGCCTTGATGGATGAGTCCTTGGATGAGGGGGGCAAAGAAAAGGCCGTGTTTCAGGCTCTCAAGACACATTTTCGCCCCGAGTTCCTCAACCGGATCGACGAAACAGTGATCTTTCACAGCCTCGGAGAGGAGCAGCTGAAGGGCATCGTGGAGATTCAGCTGGCCGGAGTTCGAAGCCGTCTGGCAGAGAAAAAGGTCCATCTGGAGTTTGATGACAGGGCTCTGCTCTATCTGGGGAAAAAGGGCTTTGATCCGGTTTTTGGGGCCCGACCCCTTAAGAGGGTGATTCAGACCGAGGTGCTGAACCCCCTGGCCAAGGCACTGATATCCCATGAGGTTCAGGCTGGAGACCAGCTGAAGTTCAGCGCAGATGACTCCAGAATTAACTTTCAGAAGGTCTGAGGGGACTAGTTCTTGACCTTTTGCGTTGAACAGGCTAGGTAGAGCCCTATGTTCTCAGGCATAGTCGAAAGTTTTGCTCCCCTTATTCGGTCTGAGAGGGGCAATCAGGTGACCTTTTTCTCTCTAAAGAGACCAGCTCACTTCGATGATTTGCGCACTGGAGACAGTATTGCCGTCAACGGGGTCTGCCTGACCTTGGAGTCCTTTGATGAGGAGACTATGCAATTTGCCTTAGGACCCGAAACCCTCAAAATCACCGGTTGGGGGCAATTCGTTGAAAGCTCGCACAGTTCTCCTTCTCTACCGAGTTTTAATTTGGAGCGCTCACTGCGCTTTGGGGACCGTATCCACGGCCATCTGTTGAGTGGCCATGTGGATGCCATGGGACAGGTGACCTCGCTGAGTCCCCTTGGGGAGGCTCTGGAAATGGTTGTTGTTGCCCCGGAAGAGATGAGTCCCCTGCTTTGGAAAAAAGGCTCTGTTGGGATCAATGGTGTGAGTTTGACTGTCAATCAGGTCTCCTACTCTAACAATCAAGTGGTCTTTTCGGTGTGTCTGATTCCCGAGACTTTGAGAAGGACGAACTTAGGGGGCTTGCAAGCTGGAGACCCAGTCACTCTTGAAGCCGATTCCATGGCCAGGGCTCTGTGGCATTGGCAGCAGCTTTCAAGGCAGGACTAACAGAGAGGATTAGAGGTTTGAAACTAAACTCCACATTAGAGCTTATTGAAGACATCAAGGCCGGTCGTATGGTCATTCTGATTGACGATGAGGACCGAGAAAATGAAGGGGATTTGGTGGTGGCCGCAGACTTTGTGACCCCGCAAATGGTCAACTTTATGGCCTGTGAAGCCCGGGGCTTGATCTGCCTGGCCATGACGGGGGAGCAGATCAACCGCTTGGGCCTACCCTTGATGGTCAAAGAAGATCACAACAGGGCTCCCAATCGCACGGCTTTTACGGTGAGCATTGAAGCCGCTCAAGGAGTCTCCACAGGAATTTCGGCCGCAGACCGAGCTTTGACCATTAAGGTGGCATCCAATCCTGTGGCTCAAGCCAAGGATATTATCACTCCTGGCCATGTTTTTCCCATTCGCGCTCAGGATGGAGGGGTCTTGAAGAGAGCCGGCCACACTGAGGCCAGTGTGGACTTGGTGCGCATGGCTGGGCTGAGCCCCTCAGCAGTGATCTGTGAGATTATGAACCCGGATGGAACCATGGCCCGACTGCCTCAACTGCGGGAGTTTGGTCAACGTCATGGGATCAAAATCGGCAGTATTGAAGAGCTGATCAAACACCGTCTGCAGACGGAGAGCTTTGTAGAAGAAGTCGCCCGTGCCCCTCTGCCCTCAGTTTATGGGCAGGGCTTTGAAGTGAGGGTTTTTCTCAACCATTTGGATGGGCGGGAGCACTTGGCAGTGGTCAAGGGAGAGATTGAAAGAGATGAGCCCATCTTGGTTCGCGTTCACAGTGAATGTGTTTTGGGCGATGTGTTTGGGAGCCTCTATACCCACAGCGGAGAGGCTCTCAAGGCCTCCTTGGCTGAAATCGACCGAGAGGGGCGCGGAGTGCTGCTCTACCTTCGCCTGGAGGACATGGCGGGGCGGCTCAGGGAGAGAGTTTTCTCATACAGACAAAGGCAGCTGGGAGTAGAGCCCCCTGAAGAGCTCACCAGACCCTTTCAGTCGGATGAGCGGGATTATGGTGTGGGTGCACAGATTTTGCGGGCCTTGGGCTTGGGCAAAATTCGTCTGCTGACCAGTAGCTCTGCCAAGCGAGTGGGGCTCAAGGCCTTTGGTCTTGAGGTTGTTGATACCCACATGACTCAGAGTTCAGAGACACCGCTAACAAGGGGAGAGATGTGCTAGATAAAGGGCAGCTGTTACAGGGAAACCTATCGTCTGAGAACCTTAAAACTGTTGGGGTGGTCACGGCCCGTTTTAACTCGGAGGTGACGGACAAGTTGGAACGGGGAGCTGTGGATCGACTTTTGGAGCTGGGACTGCAGGCCGAACAGATCCTGCGTGTTCGAGTTCCGGGAGCTGTCGAGGTGCCATTGGCTGCCAAGGCCTTGTTGGATCGTGGCTGTCAAGGGGTGGTGGCCTTGGGGGCCGTCATTCGCGGTGAGACCTCCCATTATGATTACGTATGTCGGACGGTGGAAAGGGGCTGTGCTCAGCTGCAGCTCGAATACAAAAAGCCAGTGGCCTTTGGAGTCTTGACCACCGAAAACGAGGAGCAGGCCCTGGATCGGGCCGGAGGCAGCATGGGCAACAAGGGTGCTGAGGCGGCTGACGTGATGGTTGAAATGATTCAATTATTGAGAGAAATTGAACCCAACAAATAAAATAAAGGAGAGAAAATGTCTGATACAACTGCCTCAGGCCCCAGTGAGATGTCGAGTGTTACTTTGCAGGATTTTTATAAAAACCTCAGTCAAAAAGTGAGTGCATACAATGCTCGACTTTTATTGCAGACAGCCGTTTATCACTCAGGAGTCAGCAGGGATGAGGCAGCCCCTCTGAAAAAAGACGATGCCCGTAGCATATGCATGCAGTTGATCAATAAAGGTGGCCCTGCCTTTCAAGTGGGCAAAGATATGTATCAAAAACTACAGTGACGTCAGATACAGGACAAGGCCAACAACCCACTGATCCTCAGCAGGAGGAGATCCAGGAGTCACGCAAGCGCCGCAGAGAGCTGCTGTTTGTGATCCCTCTGGGTCTCCTCTTTCTGGTTTTGACCTGGGTGGAATTTAGGCTATTTGACATCAGCCAATCCCTGCCCTTTGTTCACTCCGTCTTCTTTTTTGGCCTAGTTAATTTCAACATCATCCTCTTTCTGTTTTTAATGTTTTTGATCTTTCGCAATGTTGTGAAGGTCTTTGCGGAAAAGCAGCAGGGGGTTCTTGGCAGCACTCTAAAGGGAAAGTTGATTGCTGCCTTTGTGGGTTTTAGCTTTGTTCCCACAGCCCTGATGTTCCTGGTGTCGGTTTTTTATATCAATAACAGTTTTGACAAGTGGTTCAGTGACAAGATGGCAGGTGTTCTCAAGAGCTCTCTTGAGATTACCAACGCCTACTACATGATGGCCAGTCGAAAGAACTATCACTTTGCAGGCCGAATTGCTCGGGGTTTAGAGGCCGCGGCAGACAAAGACATAGGCCAAAAGTTGATAGACTTGAGCAGTACTTACGCTTTAGATGCCGTGGAATTCTACCCCGATCTCTTAGGAGAAAGAATACTTGTCACTTCACGGGATGAGTTTTTGCCAAATATCCCTCCGGTCTCCTTGGAATTTTTGCAAAGAGGTTTAAGTGAAAGGGCGGAGGCCAGCACCATTCATCATTTTGATGAGGGAAATCTTATTCGTGTCATTGTTCCCCTTTATCTTGGAGGACAGCCCGGAGCTTTGGTGGTTTCAAGTTTTGTGCCCTTGTCTTTGATTGCAAAGATTGATGATATCGCGGCAGCTTATGAGGATTTTCGCGATGTCAATCCCTTGGAGTATCCTTTAAAATCCATATATCTAATTATCTTGGTGTTGATGACCCTAGTTATCCTGCTAGGGGCGACTTGGTTTGGGTTTTATTTGGCGCGACAGCTGTCCATACCTCTTGAGGAGCTGGGAGGTGCCACACAGCGAGTGGCAAAGGGTGACTATGCTCTGGTGGATATATCCTCAGGTTCGGCTGAGATCAATCAGCTGATTTCCCACTTCAATCAGATGACGGGAGCATTGGCCAAGTCCGAGCGAGAGGTTCAAGATGCTAACCTCAATTTAAAGGAGACCCTCTCTCGCTTGGACGAGCATATGCGCTATATTAAAGTTGTATTAGCCAATGTGAGTACGGGTGTGGTTTCAGTGGATCAAGATGGTGTGATCACCATGATCAATCATCATGCGGCAAAACTTTTAAAAATTAACCCAGAGAGATACGTCGGACGCCCAGCCAAGGAGGTGTTGGTCAAGGAGCACTACGCGGTGTTTGAGGACCTGCTGGAGACTATGAAAAAGCATCGCGCGGAGAGCTTACAGAAGGAATTTCGCATCACTGTTGGAGGACGTTCCGTGCCTCTGCAGATGACTTTATCGGTGCTCTACGATGACCAGCGTCGAGAGTTGGGTAAGGTGCTGGTTTTCGATGACCTGAGTCCCGTGCTCAGTGCCCAAAGGGCTCAGGCCTGGACAGAGGTGGCCAGGCGCATAGCCCATGAGATCAAAAATCCATTGACCCCCATTCGTCTCTCAGCCCAGCGCTTACAAAAGAAGTTTTCTAGCTCCCTGACCGACCCCGCCTTCAATGAGTGCACTCAAATGATTATTCACCAGGTGGATGATCTAAAAAATCTAGTCAATGAGTTTAGTAATTTTGCGCGCATGCCAAGGTCCAACCCGGTGACGGCCGATCTGAACAAGACAATTGAGGACGCTTTGGTTTTGTTTCGAGCGGCTCACCGTCAGGTAGAAATTGTTTTCAACTCAGACCCCTCTCTTCCCAAGTTTCGTTTCGACCCTGATCAAATTCGCCGAGCGATGACCAACCTTGTGGACAATGCTTTGGCGGCATTGAAGAGCCGTGAGGCAGGTCGAATAGAGATTTCAACTCACTATGACTCCTTGCTGCAGATCGTCAGAATTCAGGTGGCTGACAACGGCTGTGGGGTGCCCTATGCTTTACGAGATCAAATTTTTGAACCCTATGTGACAACAAAGGAGAACGGCACTGGTCTGGGGCTGGCGATTGTTAAGCGCAGCGTGGAAGACCACCATGGTTTTATAAGGGCGTTTGCCAATGAGCCTCAGGGAACCCGAGTGGTGATTGAATTGCCAGTGGTGGAGGCGGCTGATTGGGCGAGAGTCTTTAAAACTGAGGGCCTTGAGGAGCAGGAAATATGAAAGATTTGGCAAGAATACTCATTGTAGATGATGAGTCAGCCATTCGGGAGGTGCTATCAGCCTCTTTAAAGGATGATGGCTATGAAGTGGCAACAGCAGGAGATGGCGCCAGTGGTTTACAGACTATCTTGGAGTTTCAGCCTGATGTGGTGTTGTTGGATATTTGGATGCCAGGAGAAATGGATGGCCTAGAGGTTCTGAATGTCGCCAAGAGCCGCCATCCAGAAGTTCAGTTTATTATAATGTCTGGCCACGGAACCATTGAGACAGCTGTCAAGGCCGTAAAGAGTGGGGCCTGGGACTTCGTGGAAAAACCCCTCTCAATGGACAAAATAGCTATCACCCTGAAGAATATTTTGTCCTTTCAGAGTGAACAGGGTGAAAAGAGAGCTCTGCTCAACAAATTGAGGAAGAGCATAGCACTCATTGGTCAGTCAGAACCAATGGTGACTTTAAAGCAAATGATCGCGCGGGTCGCCCCAAGTCACTCCTGGGTTTTGATCCAGGGTGA
This sequence comes from Bdellovibrionales bacterium, assembly GCA_007128005.1. Lineage (GTDB taxonomy): Bacteria > Bdellovibrionota > Bdellovibrionia > Bdellovibrionales > UBA1609 > SKYF01. The sequence continues at coordinate 40,086 of SKYF01000046.1, read as the reverse complement.
AAATGGCACCGGCAAAGAGTTAGTCGCGCAAAATATTCACTATTTGAGCTCACGGGCCGGGCGGCCATTTATTGAGGTGAACTGCGCGGCCATTCCAACAGAGTTAATTGAAAGCGAGCTTTTTGGCTATGAGAAGGGTGCCTTCACTGGCGCAGAGCGGACTAAGAAGGGAAAGTTTGACCATGCCCAGGGGGGGACGCTTTTTTTAGATGAGATTGGAGATATGAGTCTAGAGGCCCAGGCCAAGATATTGAGGATCTTACAGGAGAGAAGGTTTCAGAGGGTGGGGGGCAACGAATCCATAGAAGTCAATGTTCGGGTCATAGCAGCTACAAATAAAAGTCTTCCAGAAGAAATCAAGGCCGGGCGTTTTCGTGAAGATCTCTACTATCGCCTCAATGTGATCCCCTTTGTTGTGCCCCCTTTGGTTGAGCGGAGGGAGGATTTGCCAGCCCTGGTCGACCATTTCAGTGAGCAGTTTGCCCGGGAGGGGGGCTTTCCGCGCAAGGTGTTTTCGCCAGAGGCAATCAAGGCCTTGATGCAACACAGTTGGCCCGGGAATGTGCGTGAGCTGCGCAATTTTATTGAGCGCATTTATATTCTGACCCCAGGTGAGTTTGTTGACTGTCACGACCTGAGGTTTGCAGGCCTTTGGGACGGTCAGGTCGGGGGGCAAGTCTTTGCTGAAGGCGGCGAGATGCCTCGCTCTGCTGATGGCCTGATTAGCTTTCGCGAGGCTCGTGCTCAGTTTGAAAAGGAGTTTTTGTTGAAGAAGATTGCTGAGAATAACGGCAACATTAGCAAAACGGCTGAATTGATTGGTCTTGAGCGCAGCTATCTACACCGTAAGATAAAGTCTTACGGCATTGAGGTGGGCCTATGAAGTGGTCAAAGAGTTATTTGTTTACTCTGCGCGAAGCCCCTGCCGATGCAGAAATTCCTAGCCATGTTTTGATGATGAGGGCGGGTATGATCCGTAAAGTAGCGGCTGGGATCTATACCTATGGGCCGCTCGCCCTCAAGGCCATCCGCCGCTTTGAGCAAATTGTAAGAGAGGAGCTCAACAAGAGGGGCTGTCAGGAACTGCTGATGCCCATGGTGCAGCCTAAAGAGCTTTGGGAGGAGACAGGCCGCTGGCAGGAGATGGGCGAGGGCTTACAGAAATTTAAAAACCGCAATGGTCACGAATTTTGCCTGGGCGCCACCCATGAAGAAGTGATCACGGACTTCGTTCGTAAAGACGTCAAGAGTTACAGGGATCTGCCCTTTAACCTCTATCAGATCCAGACCAAGTATCGCGACGAGATTCGCCCCCGCTTTGGGTTGATGCGCGGCCGTGAGTTCTTGATGAAAGACGCCTACAGTTTTGATCGGGATCAAGAGGGGGCCGAGGGCAGCTATCAGCTGATGCGCGAGGCCTATCAGGCCATCTTCACTCGCCTGGGCGCCCGCTTTGTGGTGGTCGCGGCCGACAGCGGCAATATTGGCGGCAACCGCTCCGAGGAATTTCATATTCTCGCCGACAGTGGTGAGGATCAGCTACTGGTGTCTGAAGACGGCTTATTTGCCGCTAATGTGGAGGTCTGCCCGGCTCTCTTAAAGGAAGAAAGCGGGACTGCATCGAGTGATAAGGCCTCCGTCCAAGGGGGGGCTCCCGAGGAGTTTGCCACTCCTGGGCTGAAAACCATTGCGGATTTGGCCAAGTCCACTGGAATTGGCCCTGAGCAATTGGTGAAAACTATGTTTTTTATGACAGAGGCTCAGGAGCCGATCTGCGTGCTGCTGCGAGGCAGTGACGAGGCCAACCCGGTGAAGATCAAAAATGCTCTTAGGCTAGCCAACCCTCCCCGCCTTTTGGTGGACCAGGAGGTCAAGGACCTCACGGGAGCTTGGCCGGGCTCCTGCGGACCGTTGGGACTTAAAATTCCTATATATGTGGACCAAGCTGTGGAGAGAATGGATAATTATATAGTGGGTGCCAACCGTGACGGCTTTCATCTTAAGGGAGTCAGTCACCGGCGGGGAGACTTCAAGCTCACTCAAGTGGCCGACTTGCGCATGGCCCAAGAGGGAGATCCCAACCCTCAGGGGCAAGGGCAGCTCAAGGCCTATCGGGGCATTGAGGTGGGACATATTTTTTATCTGGGGACCAAATACAGTCAGGCTATGGAAGCTCAGTTTTTGGGCGAAGACGGGCAGTTAAAGCCCATCGAGATGGGCTGTTACGGCATTGGTATTGGCCGCAGTATTCAGGCCGTCATCGAACAGAACCATGACAAGGATGGGATTATTTGGCCTCCATCTGTGGCCCCCTTTCATGTCCATATTTGTATGCTCGACCCCGATGAGCCTGCGGTTCAGTCTCTGGTGGAAGAGGTCGAAGTGGCTTTGACAGCTGACGGCTATGAAGTCTTTATCGATGACCGCGCAGAAAGGCCTGGGGTGAAGTTTAAAGATGCAGACTTGCTGGGTTTTCCTTTGCGGATCAACCTGGGCTCGCGGGGGCTCCAGCAGGCCGAGGTGGAGATCGTCGAAAGGCGAAATAAGAGCATAATCAAAGTAAGCCCCAAGTCTCTTGTTGGTGCCCTGCTTGAAAAACTCAAGGAGCTCCAGTGAAGAGTCCCTGGTTCCTAGCCCTGGATGTAGACTCAGACACTCAGGCCCTCAGATTGGTGGATCTGACCGTGGAGTCGGTGGGGGGATATAAAATTGGCCCCCGCCTGTGTCTGCGTTACGGTCCAGACTTTGTTCGGCGTATTTCACAGAGGGCTCCAGTTTTTCTCGACTTCAAGTTCTACGATATTCCCTCGACCCTTTTGGCCGCAGTCCAGGCCGGTTTTGACTTGGGTGCGAGCTTTGTGACAGTCCATGCGGCCAATGGCTTAAAGGCCTTGACTGAGTTGGCTGAATTGGAGGCCAAGCTTCAGCAGCAAAGGGAGTTCAGAGTCCTGGCAGTGACCGTGCTCACCAGCTTCACTCAAGACCAACTTCCCACCCATTGGCGTGACCAGTCTGTGGTCGAACATATGGGCCAAATGCTCACTATGGTAAAGAGTTCAGGGTTGAGGGGAGTGGTGTGCTCGCCTCTTGAGGTGGCAATGCTGCGCCAAGAGTTTTCCGAGGGCTACTTTGTTACACCAGGTGTTCGGTCCCCAGGTGAGGTCTTAGGGGATCAGCAGCGGGTGATGACTCCATCTCAGGCCATGGTTCAAGGGGCCTCTGCTCTTGTGGTAGGCCGTCCGGTGATTCAGGCCAAGGATCCGGCTTTGGCGGCCCAGAGTATTTTTGCTGAATTGGCAGGAGTTTGAAATCGCCATGAAATCTCGGCGCTCAGGTCGATCTCAGTCCTCACCCAGACCCCAGCCCCGGCCTGGCAGGGCGGCATCTAAAGGATCTATAGGTTTTGAGCACTCAAAAGGTTCTCGCCTTGTTATAGGGCTTCACTCCGTACGGGAAGTCATCCAGGTCAGGCCCAAAGACATTGAAGGAGCTTGGCTGCGTCAGGACTGGGAGAGGTCACAGGAGCTGGCAGAGCTTGGAGGTTGGCTCCAAACTCAGCGAATTCCCCTGAGGTTGGTTTCGGCGGAGCATCTGACAAGATTGGGGGCTGGCCATCAGGGGGTGTGTCTGGCTGTGAGCTCCTCGCCTCAGTTAGACTGGGAAGATCTGGCTTCTAGGGATCGATGTCTGTTGGTCGCCTTAGATGGAGTGGAAGACCCCCACAACCTAGGGGCAGTGCTGCGCACGAGCTGGCTGATGGGAGTTTCGGGGGTTCTCATTCCAGATATGCGCTCGGTCGGATTGACCCCAACTGCGGCTAAAGTGGCGAGTGGAGGGGCTGAATATGTTCCTCTGTGGTCTGAGACAAATTTGGCTTCGGCCTTGGGGCGTCTCAAGGATATGGGCTTTTGGATTTTCGCCCTAAAGGCTGGAGATTCGGCGCGTCAATTATGGAGTTTGGACATGCCTGAGAAAGTTGTTTGGGTCTTGGGTTCTGAGGACAAGGGGGTTCGGGTGCCGGTGCTCAGAGCTTGCGATGAGCAGGTCGCCATTGCACAGGCCAACTCTGCCGCCAGCTACAACGTCTCCGTGGCCTGCGCGGTGGCCTTGGCCGAGACTCAGAGACAGTGGGCGAGCATAAAAAATATCGGCAAATAGTCTTTGACTCGCCTTGAGGGTTTCAAGTAGTAATTGCGATTACGTGTCACGGGGCATAGCTTTGCGCTGCTTGGAGGCTGTGAATTTGCCTGTGTTTTGGCTGGCTTAGCTCAATTGGTAGAGCAGCTGATTTGTAATCAGCAGGTTGCGGGTTCGAGTCCCTTAGCCAGCTCCAGTTTTGAGCTGTTGATGTGGAGAGATGCCCGAGTGGTTAAAGGGGACGGACTGTAAATCCGTTGGCTTTTGCCTACGTAGGTTCAAATCCTACTCTCTCCACCATTTTGAGTGCTGGTGAGTGAGTTTTGTGAGTGGAAGTTGTTTGAAAATTTAAATGCTTTTGTTTGGTGCGGGAGTAGCTCAATTGGCTAGAGTATCAGCCTTCCAAGCTGAGGGTTGCGGGTTCGAGACCCGTCTCCCGCTCCATTTTTGATATTGGTGGTTTTGCATTGGCCCATGTGGCTCAGGGGTAGAGCACACCCTTGGTAAGGGTGAGGTCGTGAGTTCGAGTCTCACCATGGGCTCCAACAGGGCTAAATAGAACTGCAAAGGGCTTGCGGGGTAGAGCGGGGCCTAGTTTTGAAAGAGAATTTGAAGAAAGTTAAAAACTTAAAAGATTTTTAGAGATAGAAGAGTACAGTAAAAAGATTACGAAGAATTGAGATTCAGATAATTAAAAACGACTTAAGAAACAGCAAACTTTAAACACAAGAATTTTTCTGAGTTGAAAAATTCGGGAACCAGGAGGAGAGCGTAAATGTCTAAGGAAAAATTCGATCGGTCCAAGCCGCACGTCAATATTGGTACCATTGGGCACGTTGACCATGGAAAAACAACTTTGACTGCAGCGATCACGTCAGTGTTGTCAAAAAAGGGTAAGGCCCAGGCGATGGCTTACGATATGATCGATAAAGCTCCAGAGGAGCGCGAGCGTGGAATCACCATCTCGACTGCTCACGTTGAGTATGAGACAGACAACCGTCACTACGCTCACGTAGACTGTCCTGGTCACGCTGACTATGTGAAGAACATGATCACGGGTGCAGCCCAGATGGATGGCGCTATCCTGGTTGTCTCTGCGGCTGATGGTCCTATGCCTCAAACCCGTGAGCACATCCTTTTGGCCCGCCAGGTGGGTGTTCCTGCTATCGTGGTTTTCATGAACAAAGTGGACATGGTTGACGATGCTGAGCTGCTTGACCTGGTTGAGTTGGAAATCCGCGAGCTCCTGTCTAAGTATGAGTTCCCCGGCGACGACATCCCTATCGTCAAAGGTTCAGCTCTTAAGGCTCTTGAAGGTGATGAGAGCGATATTGGCGCTGGCGCGATTGCTAAGCTCATGGAGGCTGTGGACGCCTACATTCCTGAGCCCGCTCGAGTGGTGGACAAGCCCTTCTTGATGCCTATTGAGGACGTATTCTCTATTTCTGGTCGTGGAACAGTTGTGACTGGTCGGATTGAGCGTGGAATTGTCAAAGTTGGTCAGGAAGTGGAGATCGTGGGAATTCGCGACACCCAAAAGACAACTGTGACAGGAATTGAGATGTTCCGCAAACTTCTTGATGAAGGGCAGGCTGGAGACAACGCTGGCTGTCTGTTGCGTGGAACTAAGAAAGAAGATGTGGAAAGAGGTCAGGTCCTTGCGGTTCCCGGGTCTATTAAGCCCCACAAAAAGTTTAAGTGTGAGGCCTATGTCTTGACCAAGGAAGAGGGAGGTCGTCACACCCCCTTCTTTAACGGCTACCGTCCTCAGTTCTATTTCCGAACCACAGACGTCACGGGAGTAGTGACTCTGAAAGAGGGCACAGAGATGGTTATGCCCGGTGACCGAGTGGAGATGAATGTGGAGCTCATTGCTCCCATCGCCATGGAAAAAGAACTGCGCTTTGCGATCCGAGAAGGTGGTCGCACAGTGGGTGCTGGTGTGGTAACAGAAATTGTTGAGTGATTTTAAGCAGAGTAGAGCAGTTTGTGTTTGAGAAATATGGGGACCTTTTTAAGGTCCCCATAGCTATTTAAATTAGAGGGCAGTAGCTCTAATGGTAGAGCGACGGACTCCAAATCCGTAGGTTGTGGGTTCGAATCCCTCCTGCCCTGCCAGTTGAAGAGGTGAGTGAAGACGATGGAGCAGTCAAACAAGAAGATTTTAACACTGGCTTTTGCGGCAGCAGCTTTTTTGGCTGGGTTTGTGGTGAGCTTGACGTTTGATGCTCTGGCAGGGACTTTTGCCTTTGTGGCCCGTGCTTACACCAATGAGGTCATTGCCCATGGTCTTCCAGTGGCGGTGGGATTTTTGACCTTCGCTATTCTTCAATTTAGTGCCAGCATTGGGGTTTGGGCGGATGAGGTGCTCTTAGAGCTGCGCAAGGTCGTCTGGCCTTCAAGAAGGGACACTATTGCGATGGCTACTGTTGTCTGCGTGATGTTGCTTCTGGCTGCGGCCATTTTAGGTGTTTTTGATTTTCTCTCAGGAAATTTGATTCGGTTTATTGTGAATTGAGGTGTGTTTTGGAAAGCCAGGATTCTTCAAACCTTAAGTGGTATATAGTTAATACGCAGACAGGCTGTGAAGCAACGGCGAAGGCGTCTATTGAGGAGAGAGCTCGCTCCATGAAGATGGAAGAGCACTTTGGGGAAATTCTGATTCCCTCAGAAAATGTGGTTGAATTGGTGAAGGGAAAGAAAGCCACCCGTTCACGAAAGTTTTTTCCAGGTTATATTTTTGTGCAAATGAACATGAGTGATGAGACCTGGCACTTGGTGCGCAGTGCTTCGAAGGTGTCTGGCTTCGTCGGAGGAAAAGTGAGACCCCCAGAAGTTCCTGAGCACGAGGTTCTTAGAGTTGCTAAGCAAATGGAGACAGGGGCGGAGAAGGCAAGGCCCAAGGTCAAGTTTGCCACAGGTGAGAACGTCATGGTGATAGATGGCCCCTTTAGCAACTTCAACGGCACAGTTGAGGACATCAATGAAGAAAAGGGCAAAGTAAAGGTGTTGGTCAGTATTTTTGGTAGACCAACTCCAGTTGAATTGGATTTTGTACAGGTCGAAAAGGCCTGATTTTGTCAATAAACAGCAACCCCAAGCAATGAGGAGTGGGAAATGGCTAAAAAAGTAACAGGCCAGATTAAGTTGCAGATACCGGCAGGGAAGGCCAATCCAGCGCCTCCCGTTGGACCGGCGCTCGGTCAACATGGGGTAAACATTATGGAGTTCTGTAAGCAGTTCAATGCGAAGACACAGAAGGATGGGGATACCATCGTTCCTGTGATCATCACTGTTTACCAGGACCGTTCGTTTACCTTTATTACCAAAACGCCCCCGGTGTCTGTCTTGTTAAAAAAGGCGGCCAACCTTAAGAGTGGCTCGAAGATGCCACAAAAGGACAAGGTAGGTAAGGTGACAAAGGCTCAGTGTGAGGAGATCGCCAAGCTGAAGTTACCTGATTTGAACTGTGACTCAGTGGAGTCAGCTTTCTCCCAAGTTGTGGGTACGGCCCGCAGCATGGGTTTAGAAGTTCAGTGAGGAGGGTGATTTATGGCTAAAAAAGGAAAACGTTTGAGTGCAGCAGCAGAAAAAGTCGACCGCTCCAAGCGCTACAATGTCGATGAGGCCATGAGCCTCGTATTGGAGACTTCGCAGGCCAAGTTTGATGAGGCCATTGATGTGGCTGTCAACCTTGGAGTAGACCCCAAGCAAAGTGATCAGCAAGTGCGGGGTGCTGTGGCTTTGCCTCACGGCTTGGGTAAAGCAGTCCGTGTGGTGGTTTTTGCAAAAGGTCCAAAGGAGCAGGAAGCCAAAGAGGCTGGCGCCGACTATGTGGGAGCAGATGACCTAGTTGAGAAGATTCAGGGTGGGTGGCTCGATTTTGATAAAGCTTTGGCCACACCCGATATGATGGCCACAGTATCAAAAGTGGCCAAAATTCTTGGACCCAGAGGCTTAATGCCCAACCCCAAAGTGGGTACGGTGACAATGAATGTGGGTCAATCTGTGGCGGCTGAAAAAAAAGGGAAGCTAGACTTTCGGGTCGACAAAGCCGGCATTGTGCACGCGACCATTGGGCGTAAGTCCATGGGTGCAGAGAAGCTAAAGGAAAACTATCAGGCCTTCTTGAGCACAGTGGTTAAGGCAAAGCCGGCTTCAAGCAAAGGAGTCTATGTTCGAGGGATCTCACTCTCTTCGACAATGGGGCCTGGAATCAAATTGGATATAGGAAGTGCCGCACAGCTATAACAAGACAGTTTGTGTGGATTGGAAACAATCGCGGTCAGAGACAGTAGGTGCTAGAAATGAAAAGTTTAAGTCTTCAGTTGAGAAGAGCCTACCGAGACGGGCAAGAGAAGTGCTGTTTAAGGATAAAACTCCTCTTTTCCCAGACTGCATCGCGGTCAAACAGTAAAGAGGAGGTGTCTCGCCTATGATGACAAAAGCGAGAAAGGTTGAAGAGGTCACTGTACTCTCTGAAAAATTTGGAAGAGCAAAGGCTGCCTTCTTGGTCGACTTCAAAGGCATGAATGTTGAAGAAGTCACCAAGCTGCGCAAGAATTTGCGTCCCCTGGATTCAGAGATGCGAGTGGTGCGCAACACCTTGGCAAAGCAGGCTCTCAAAAAATACCCAGAAATGGAGACAGCCATCTCTGGTGATTTTGTTGGGACCAATGCCATTGTGTTTGCATACGAAGACGTCAGCGCCCCTGCCAAGGCCCTGTCCGAGTTCGCAAAAGAAGTCGAGCAGCTACAGGTCAAAGCGGGTGTGATGGATGGCAAAGCTCTGGATGAAGCTAAGATTAAAGTCCTAGCCACTCTTCCGGGTAAAGAGGAGTTGCGCGCGCAACTTCTGGCGGTATTGCAAGCCCCTATGTCAAAATTCGTGGGTACTTTGCAAGCTGTCCCTCAAGGCTTCGCACGTGTCTTGGATGCCTATAAACAAAAGCAAGAACAACAGTAACTTTAACATTAAATTGAGACAGTGATCTGTCGAGAAACTATTGGAGGAATAAGAAATGTCTTTAAACAGAGAAGAAGTTGTTAACTTTTTATCTTCTATGCCCGTTATTGAGCTTGCCGAGATGATCAAGGAGCTTGAGGACAAGTGGGGCGTAACGGCAGCGGCTCCCGTAGCTATGGCTGGAATGGCCGCCATGCCTGGAGCTGGAGCAGCTCCTGCGGAAGAAAAGACTGAATTTGACGTCATTTTGGCCTCAGCTGGAGCCAATAAGATTAACGTCATTAAGGAAGTCCGTGCGTTGACTGGATTGGGTCTCAAAGAGGCTAAGGATCTTGTTGAAGCTGCTCCAAAGCCCGTGAAAGAAGGTGTCAGTAAAGAAGAGGCCGAAAAAGTTAAAGAGGCCTTAACAAAAGCTGGGGCAACTGTAGAGGTCAAGTAGTCGGCCTGGTTATAAATTATTCGGCAAAAGTATGGCGAAAGCTCACAGTGGGCTTTCGTCGCTTCAATTATCTGAGTAGATAAGGAGATAGGATGAGCAGCACTCCTGTGACCGCCTCAAACATTCGCTTACGTAAAAATTTTGCGAAAACCAAGCACTTGATTGAAATCCCCAACTTAATTGCATTGCAGAAGAAGTCCTATGAGGCCTTCCTGCAGAGGGATATGGATCCTGATAGGCGTCCTGACACTGGCCTTCAAGGGGTGTTTAAATCGGTCTTTCCGATTTCAGACTTCAACAATACATCCAGTCTTGAGTTTGTTAGTTATGTTTTAGAGCCAGCAAAGTATGATGTCGACGAGTGTCGTCAAAGAGGCATGACCTATGCGGCTCCCATCAAAGTGACACTGCGCTTGATTGTCTTTGATGTGGATGAGGAGACAGAGGCGCGCAGCATTCGCGATGTTAAAGAACAGGAAGTCTATTTGGGTGAGATTCCCCTGATGACAGCCAATGGGTCCTTTATCATTAACGGGACAGAGCGTGTGGTCGTCAGCCAGTTGCATCGCTCTCCCGGTGTGTTTTTTGACCACGACGGCGGTCGTAACCATGCAAGTGGAAAGCTGATATACTCGGCTCGGGTGATCCCCTACCGTGGTTCATGGTTAGACTTCGAGTTTGACCAGAAAGACCTTGTGTATGTTCGCATTGATCGCCGTAGAAAATTTCCAGCAACGATTTTGCTCAAGGCTCTTGGTTACACGACCGAGGAACTTCTTGAGCACTTTTATTATTTAGATACTGTTCGAGTAGATGCCAGCGGGAAGATATTCCGCAGCATTGAGATTGATCGTATGGCTGGGCAGAGGGCCCTTTCAGATATAGCTGACCCAACCACTGGAGAGGTGATTGTTAAAGCTGGCCGTCGCATCACTCGTGCGGCCGTAAAAAAGGTAAAGACTCTAGGTCTGACTGAGATTGAGGTCTCCAAGGAAGATTTAGAGGGCAAAGTGCTCGCGAAGCCTTTGATTGATGAGACGACTGGCGAAATCATTGCGGATGCCAACTCAGAGCTGTCTAGTGATATTGTGTCCCGGGCAGCTGAGGCTGGAATTCTCGAGTTCAAGGTGATCTTTTTTGATGGGTTGGCCGTGGGACCCTATCTGCGCAACACCTTGTTGATCGATAAGGTTACGACTAAAGAGGAGGCACTCATTGAGGTCTATAAGCGACTTCGTCCAGGAGAGCCCCCAACAGAGGAGGCTGCGACAGGTTTTTTTCAACGCCTCTTTTTTGATCCTGAAACCTATGATTTGAGTGAAGTGGGGCGTTTAAAGATCAACCATCGCTTCGCTATTTCTTTTGAGGAATGTCCCGTTGAGCACCGAACTCTGACTGAAAAGGATATTTTGTCAGTGGTGCGAACTCTGGTGGAACTGAAAAATGGCCAAGGGCAGGTGGATGATATTGATCACCTGGGGAACCGCAGGGTGCGATCTGTGGGTGAGCTCTTGGAAAACCAATATCGTATTGGTTTGGTGAGGATGGAGCGTGCTATTCGGGAGCGCATGAGTCTGCAGGATGTGGAAACAATGATGCCTCATGATCTCGTGAATGCAAAGCCTGTCAATGCGGTGGTTAAGGAGTTTTTTGGCTCCAGTCAGTTGTCGCAGTTCATGGATCAGACAAATCCTCTTTCAGAGATCACTCACAAAAGGCGTTTGTCCGCTCTGGGGCCAGGTGGTTTGACTAGGGACAGAGCTGGCTTTGAGGTTCGGGACGTGCATCCAACCCACTATGGAAGGATCTGCCCCATTGAAACCCCTGAAGGCCCAAATATTGGACTGATTGCTTCACTAGCGACTTTTGCGCGCATCAATGACTATGGTTTTATTGAGACCCCTTACCGAAAGATCGACAGCGGAGACGTCAATAAGGACATCAGCTATATGTCAGCCCTAGAAGAGTCTGGGCACTATATTGCTCAGGCCGGAAAGGATGTTGATAAAAACAAGTTGGTCGCAGACAACGTCACCGTGCGCTACAACGGTGAGTATGAGGTAGTTGACAAGGATAAAGTTTCATTGATGGACGTCTCGCCCAGTCAGTTGGTTTCAATTGCGGCTTCACTGATTCCCTTTTTGGAGCATGATGATGCCAACCGAGCCTTGATGGGTTCAAACATGCAAAGGCAGGCAGTGCCTCTGTTAAAGGCTAGGGCCCCCTTGGTGGGTACGGGTGTGGAAAGGTTGGTGGCCAAGGACTCAGGAACCTCTGTCGTTTGCAACAACGAAGGTATTGTTGAGGAGGTGGATGCATCCCGGGTCGTTGTGCGTCGGATCGCAAAAGGCGGTGAATTGGGAGGAAATGTCGATATTTACAACCTCACCAAGTACCAACGCACCAACCAGAACACCTGTTTTAACCAGAAGCCCATTGTGAAAGTGGGCGATAGAGTTAAGAGAGGGGATGTGATTGCCGATGGCCCTTCGACTGAGCTGGGTGAGTTGGCTTTGGGGCAAAACATCCTGGTCGCGTTTACTCCTTGGATGGGCTATAACTTTGAGGATTCCATTCTAATTTCTGAGCGTCTGATCAAAGACGATGTCTACACATCCGTTCATATTGAAGAGTTTGAGTGTGTGGCCAGAGATACGAAGTTAGGTAAAGAGGAGATCTCTCGAGACATTGCCAATGTTGGGGAGGAGGCTCTCAGTGACCTCGATATGAGTGGAATTATTAGAATTGGAGCGGAGGTCAGACCAGGAAGTATTCTGGTTGGAAAGGTCACTCCCAAAGGTGAGACCCAGTTGTCTCCTGAAGAGAAGCTGCTGAGGGCGATCTTTGGTGAGAAGGCTGGCGATGTGAGAGATACGTCTTTGAGAGTTCCTTCTGGAGTCTTCGGAACTGTGATTGATGCTCAGGTCTACAGCCGAGAGGGAGCCGAAAGAGACGAGCGACTTCAATCGATTATTGAGGAGAAGAGCCGCAAGCTGGAAAAGGATTTTGGCGTTGAGCAAAACGTCATCCGTAACAATGCTCTGGATAAACTCAAAGAGCTCCTCGTTGGAAAGATCACCACTGGAGTTCTGTTGAGCGAAGATGGATCCAAGAAGCTGCTGAATAAGGGGCAAGAGATTTCTAATGAGGATTTGGAGTCTATACCCTTTGAGTTGTTGAGTTACGTTCCCCTTGAATCAGAATTGGAATATCAGGTGACTCGAATCATCGACTCAGCCCGAAACCAAATTGATGCCGTCAGGATGGTCTTCAATGAGAAGGTGGATCGTCTGAAAAAGGGCGATGAACTGCCTCCTGGTGTTATCAAGATGGTTAAGGTCTATGTGGCTATCAAGAGAAAGCTTCAGGTGGGTGATAAGTTTGCCGGACGCCACGGAAACAAGGGTGTGATATCAAAGGTTCTGCCAGTAGAGGATATGCCTTACTTGGCAGATGGCACTCCTGTGGATATGGTTTTAAATCCTCTTGGGGTTCCTTCGCGGATGAATATTGGGCAGGTTTTGGAAGTCCATCTGGGCTGGGCCGCTCACGGGTTGGGCCAGCAGCTGGCGCAGCACCTAGAGAACTTTAGAGCTGAAGAGGCAAAAAAGGCTCTTTTAGATGCTTACGCCGGTGATGAAGATGTGGCTGAAAAGGTCAGCGCAGCAGATGAGGGCTCCCTGAAGAAGATGCTGGCCAGGGTCAAAGATGGGATCCATGTGGGAACTCCTGTCTTTGATGGGGCTAAGGAAGAAGATGTAAAAAATCTACTTCAGAAGGCGGAACTGCCCCTTAGTGGCCAAACAGTTCTCTTTGATGGGCGCACGGGAGAGCCCTTCCAGACACCAGTGACCGTGGGGATTATGTATATGCTGAAGCTCCATCACTTGGTGGAGGAAAAGATTCATGCGCGGTCTATCGGTCCATACTCCTTAGTGTCACAGCAACCTCTGGGCGGAAAAGCTCAATTTGGTGGACAGCGGTTGGGAGAGATGGAGGTTTGGGCCATTGAAGCTTATGGAGCAGCCTACTCTCTTCAGGAGTTCCTAACGGTGAAGTCGGACGACGTCGCAGGAAGGACGCGAATGTACGAAAGTATTGTCAAGGGTGAAAATGTTCTAGAGCCAGGGCTTCCTGAATCCTTTAATGTTTTGGTTAAAGAGCTTCAGAGTCTGGGTCTGAATGTAGAGCTGATGGAATCTGATATTTTGACTGAAAAGCCCCACAACAATGTGGTGGAACAATAAATAAGAGGGAGTCATTGTGAAGGACTTACTGAATTTTTTTGATAAACCTAAAGATCCCCTATCTTTTGATGCTGTCAGAATCTCCTTGGCTTCGCCAGAGATGATTCGGGATTGGTCCTTTGGTGAGGTGAAAAAGCCGGAGACAATCAACTATCGGACTTTTAAGCCCGAGCGGGATGGGCTTTTCTGTGCAAAGATTTTTGGTCCCATCAAGGACTATGAGTGTCTTTGCGGAAAGTACAAGCGGATGAAGTATCGGGGAGTCATCTGTGAAAAGTGCGGAGTTGAGGTCACCCAGACAAAGGTCAGAAGAGAGAGGTTAGGTCACATAGAGCTCGCAACTCCCGTGGCTCATATCTGGTTTTTACGCTCGCTTCCGAGCCGAATTGGCAACTTATTAGATCTTTCTCTCAAAGATGTTGAGAGGGTTCTTTACTGTGAGGCCTATATTGTGATTGATCCTCTAGAGACGTCTCTGGAGGAGGGGACAATTCTTTCTGAGGAAGCCTACCAGAATGCTCTCAATGAATTTGGGCCCAATTTCAAGGCCGGTATGGGTGGAGATGCCGTTCGCGAGATTTTGCGCAAAGTGGACCCGGAGTATCTCTCTAGAAAGCTGCGCTTGGAATTGAAGGAGACAAAGTCCGAAGCTCAGATAAAAAAGCTGACGAAGCGTCTTAAGGTCGCAGAAGCCTTTAAGAACTCGGTCAATAAGCCGGAGTGGATGATGCTCGAGGTGCTTCCAGTGATTCCGCCAGACCTTCGGCCGTTGGTGCCTTTGGATGGGGGACGCTTTGCAACCTCTGACTTGAATGATCTCTATCGACGAGTAATCAACCGAAACAATCGACTCAAACGGCTTCAGGAGCTCAATGCCCCCGATATCATCATTCGCAACGAAAAGAGAATGTTGCAGGAGTCAGTCGATGCGCTCTTAGATAATGGTCGGCGTGGAAAGACCTTTACGGGGCCCAATAAGCGTCCTCTAAGGTCTTTGAGTGACATGCTAAAGGGCAAGCAGGGCAGATTTAGACAGAATCTACTTGGAAAGCGGGTGGATTATTCTGGTCGTTCGGTGATTGTGGTGGGTCCTGAACTGAGGCTGCATCAGTGTGGCTTGCCAAAGAAGATGGCTCTCGAGCTGTTCAAACCTTTTGTCTACAACAAACTTGAAGAGCAGGGCTTCGCTTCAACCATCAAGCAGGCCAAGCGACTGGTGGAGCAGGAGAGTGTGGAAGTATGGGATATTCTTTCAGATGTCGTGAAGGAACACCCCGTGATGCTCAACCGAGCACCCACTCTTCACCGTCTTGGGATTCAGGCTTTTGAGCCTGTTCTCCACGAAGGAAAGGCAATTCAGCTACATCCACTGGTGTGTACGGCTTTCAACGCTGACTTTGATGGAGACCAGATGGCAGTGCACGTCCCCCTTTCCATTGAGGCTCAGGTGGAGACTCGGGTGTTGATGATGTCAACAAACAATATTTTGAGTCCAGCCAATGGGAGGCCAATCATCAACCCGACCCAGGATATCGTATTGGGATGCTACTGGATGACTCGAGTTCGACCTGGCGCCAAAGGAACAGGTAGAGTGTTCTCTAACGTCCAAGAGGTCCTTTATGCTCACGATACGGGTCATGTGGACTTGCAGGCAGCCATTAAGTGCCGAATTCATGGAAAGACCCAGGAGACCTCCGTGGGGCGGGCTATCTTGGCAGATGTTGTTCCCAAAGAGGTGCCCTTTGAAATCGTTAACCGGGTGATGAACAAGAAGTCTTTGGCCGAGATTATCGATAAGTCTTTCCGTCTAGCGGGTGCAAAGGCCACAGTCATTTTGGCCGACAAGCTAATGGCTTTAGGATTTAAGTACTCTACTTTTGCCGGCATCTCGATTTGTGTGGACGATATGAATATCCCTGAGGCCAAGGTGCAGTTGCTGGCCGAGGCCGAGAACAAAGTTCAGGAAATCCGTCAACAGTATGATGAGGGTCTGATCACAGATGGTGAGCGCTACAACAAAGTGGTGGATATCTGGGCCCAATGCGGTGACAGGATTGCAAAAGAGATGATGGGACAGTTGGAGAAGGAGAACTTTGAAGTCAATGGAAAGTCTGTTGAGAGTGCGAGCTTCAATCCTATCTTCATCATGGCTGATTCTGGAGCCAGAGGTTCTGCAGCCCAGATTCGCCAGTTGGCAGGGATGCGTGGTCTAATGGCCAAGCCTTCTGGAGAGATTATTGAGACTCCCATTACAGCCAATTTTCGAGAAGGGCTGTCCGTTCTTCAGTACTTTATTTCGACTCACGGAGCTCGAAAGGGTCTGGCGGACACAGCTTTGAAGACAGCGAACTCAGGTTATCTGACTCGGCGTTTAGTGGACGTGGCTCAGGACATCGTGGTCTCAGAACTGGATTGTGGTACAACTGATGGAATGGAGATTCGACCCTTACTTGAGGGCGGAGAGGTGATCCAACCCTTGGGGGATCGTATCCTGGGGAGAACAGCGCTGGAGGATGTCATTGACCCCTATAGCGATGAAGTTATCTGTCAGGCAAATCAGGAGATTGACGAAGGCATTGTCGCGCGAATTGAAGAGGCTGGAATTGAGATGGTAAAGATTCGCTCTTCCTTGACCTGTCGAACTCGCCGAGGCGTCTGTATCAAGTGCTACGGGCGAGACTTGGCTCGTGGAAACACCGTCAATATGGGAGAGGCTGTGGGAATTATAGCAGCCCAGTCCATTGGGGAGCCTGGAACTCAGTTGACAATGAGAACCTTTCACTTGGGGGGAACAGCTTCTCGAGCGGTGGAGCAGTCCGTGCACACGGTCCGCCACGAGGGCTTGGTGAAGCTGGAGCAGGTCCAATTGGTGCAAAACCGAGGGGGCAAGCACACGGTGATGAACCGAAATGGCGAAGCGATCATTGTAGACTCTTCGGGGCGTGAGAGAGAGCGTTTCAAATTGGTTTATGGATCTCTTCTGCACTTCAGCGAGGGAGCTGAAGTCAAGAAGGGTGATGTGTTGGCTGAGTGGGATCCCTATGCCAACCCAATCGTAGCTGATCTGTCTGGGGTTATTCACTTCCAGGATATTGAAGAAGGTGTGACCATGTCTGAACAGGTGGATCCTGTGACAGGCTTTGCAACTAAGGTGATCACCGACAGCAAGGGGGCTGACTCTAAGCCCACAATTTTCATTAAGGATGCAAATGGGGAGATGCAGAATCTGCCTGGACGAGCGATTCCTGCCCGCTATGTGATTCCAGTTGGGGCTCAGCTGATGTGCTCGAACGGTCAAGAAGTCCACTCTGGGGATGTGATTGCCAAGATTCACCGGGAGACAACAAAGACCCGTGACATCACTGGAGGTCTGCCTCGGGTCGCAGAGCTCTTTGAGGCCAGGAAGCCCAAAGAAGCTGCCATTATCACAGAGATTGATGGCTATGTGACCTTTGGAAAGGATGTTAAAGGTAAACAGCGAGTGATTGTAACTCCTGAAATTGGTGAGCAAAAAGAGTACTTGATCCCCAAAGGAAAGCATGTGGCCGTCCGAGAAGGTGAGTTTGTGCGGGCAGGTGAGGCTCTGATGGATGGGCCGAGCAACCCCCATGATATCTTGAAGGTTTTGGGAGATAAGGAGCTAGCTGCTTACCTGGTCAATGAGGTTCAGGAGGTTTACCGATTACAGGGCGTGGGTATCAATGACAAACACATCGAGATCATTGTGCGCATGATGCTGCGTAAAGTGCAGGTGGCAGATCCCGGAGACAGCCGCTTTTTAGCCGGAGAGCAGGTCGAAAAATTTGATTTTGAAGATGAAACTCAGCGAGTTATGGCTGAGGGAGGGCAGCCTCCCACCGCAGAACCGCTGTTGCTTGGAATCACCAAGGTGTCATTGAGCACGGAGAGCTGGATTTCGGCAGCATCCTTTCAGGAGACCACCAAGGTTTTGACCGAAGCCGCTGTGAACTCCAAAACCGATTACCTGCGCGGACTCAAGGAGAACATCATTATGGGTCGCCTAGTTCCCGCGGGAACGGGGCTTTCTTCTTACAAGCGCTGGAAGGTGGTTGTGGAGGATGTGGAAGAAGTTGGTGCTTCGGCCTTGCCCGGTATGGATATGGGGGCACGGAGCAGTTCCGGAGCGCCTTTGAATTGAGGTCCCTCACTGGATATTTCCATTGACGGAGTGGTGCTCAAGAGGTTAGGGTCCCGATTTGCTAATTTATGTGTTTATGAGGTAAAAATGCCAACTATCAATCAGCTGATCCGCAAACAGCGGAAAGTGCAAAAAGACAAGTCAAAGTCACCAGCTTTGACGAGTTGCCCCCAGCGTCGCGGAGTTTGCACTCGGGTTTTCACCACCACCCCCAAAAAGCCGAATTCGGCTTTGAGAAAAGTGGCTCGTGTCCGTCTGAGCAATGGATTTGAGGTCAACTCCTATATTCCGGGAATCGGTCACAACCTTCAAGAGCACAGTGTGGTTCTAGTTCGCGGGGGTAGGGTTAAGGATCTTCCGGGGGTTAGATATCATATTGTAAGGGGTGTGCTGGACACACAAGGAGTCAATAACCGCATGAGAGGCCGCTCGAAATACGGAACCAAACGGCCCAAGAAGGCATAGTTGGGATTGGAAAGGTAAGATTGAATGTCTCGTCGTAAGAGTAATTATAGAAGAGAGATTGTCCCCGACCCTGTCTACAGTGATGTGACAGTGGCAAAGTTCGTAAACAAGCTGATGTGGGATGGAAAAAAGAGCGTGGCTCAACAGGCCCTTTATGGAGCCTTCGATGAACTAAAGGCAAAAGTTCCTGGGGAAGAGCCTCTAACGGTGTTTAAGAAGGCCCTTGAGAACTGTAAGCCATCTATCGAAGTGCGCTCAAGGAGGGTTGGAGGGGCCACCTATCAAGTTCCTGTGGATGTTCGACCGGCTCGTCGTTTGACTTTGGCTATGAGGTGGTTGGTGTCTTACTCTCGAGATAGGGGTGAGAAGAGTATGGCTCAACGGCTGGCTGGGGAAATCACTGATGCTTTCAATAATCGCGGCAATGCGATTAAAAAGAAGGAAGATGTCCACAGAATGGCTGACGCCAATAAGGCCTTCTCTCACTACAACTGGTAGTCTGCTAGGTTCTCTGATTCCAGGGCCCTTGATTCCTCCTTGCCAGGTTGGGGTCCTTGTGTCAATTTGTGTGTCATGAAATCTTCTTCTTCTCCTAAGCTCCAAGATCTGGTTTTTACTCGTAATATTGGCATTATGGCACATATTGATGCGGGCAAAACAACAACTACGGAGCGAATTCTCTATTATTCTGGGCGGAGCCATAAGATGGGTGAGGTTCACCATGGGGATGCCACCATGGACTGGATGGTTCAGGAGCAGGAAAGAGGGATTACGATCACCTCAGCAGCCACGAGCTGTCAGTGGAAAAACTGTCAGATAAACATCATAGATACTCCCGGTCACGTGGACTTCACTGTGGAGGTGGAGCGCTCCCTTAGAGTCTTAGATGGGGCGATTGCCGTGTTTGATGGAGTCAACGGAGTAGAGCCTCAAACTGAAACAGTTTGGCGTCAGGCCAACAAGTATCAAGTTCCTAGAATCGGGTTTATAAATAAAATGGATAGGATTGGGGCAGACTTTGCTCAGAGCATAGAATCGATGCGGGAAAAGCTTCAGGCTCCAGTCGTTGCGGTTCAGATTCCCATAGGAAGTGAAGAGAACTTTGTGGGGGTTGTGGACTTGGTGGGTTGGAAGAGTTTGATTTGGGGCTCGGAGGGCTTGGGCGATCAGTTCGGGGTCGAGGAGATTCCTGAAAAGCTACTGCCAGAGGCTCAGCGTTATCGAGAGGAGCTGATTGAAAGGGTGGCGGAATTTGATGATGCATTGATGGAAAAGTATGTGGAAGGGCAGTCCATTGAGGCTGAGGAGATTCGCCAAGCCCTGAGAAAGGGAGTGCTGGCTTTGCAGGCAGTCCCCGTACTCTGTGGCGCTGCCTTTCGCAATAAGGGCGTTCAACCTCTTTTAGATGCGGTTGTCGACTATTTGCCAAGCCCCTTAGACATTCCTCCTGTCGAGGCTAAGGACCCTGAGGATGAGAGCAAAACTGTTGTATGTAAAACTGACTTCGAAGAGCCGGTCGCAGCCCTTGCCTTTAAAATTGCAGCGGACTCCTTTGCGGGTTCCTTAACCTATGTTCGAGTGTATTCAGGAGTGATTCGCCAGGGGATGGCTCTTCTCAATACCCGTCTGGGTAAAAAGGAGCGGATTCAGAGGTTGGTTAAAATGCATGCCAACTCAAGAGAGGAGATCGGGGAGCTCAGAGCTGGGGATATTGGGGCCGTCATCGGTCTCAAGCTGACAGCCACCGGAGATACCTTATGTGATCTCAAAAGGCCAATTGTCCTCGAGAGGATCGAGTTTCCAGATCCGGTGATTTCTGTGGCCATTGAGGCCAAGTCAACAGCAGACCAGGACAAGATGGAGCAGGCTTTGGACAGGTTGCAAATGGAGGACCCCTCTTGTCGGGTCCGCAGGGATGTGGAGACTGGCCAGCTTCTCTTGTCGGGAATGGGGGAGCTGCATCTTGATATTCTTGTGGATCGTCTCTTGCGGGAGCACAAGGTCAAGGCCAATGTGGGTAAACCTCAAGTATCCTATCGAGAAACAGTGGAGGGATCCGCATACAGCGAGGGGCACTTTGAGCGTGAAGTGGGGGGGCAGATACAGTTTGCCCACTTACTGTTAGAGGTGAAAGCCCTGAGCAACGGCGCTGGTCTTGTTTTTGAGAACCAGCTCCCAGTGGACAAGCCTGTCAAGAGGGAGTTTATAAAGGCCATTGAGAAGGGGGCTTTTGAAGCCGCTGAGGTTGGGGTTCTTGGGGGCTATCAGATGGTGGATATCCAGGTGACCCTGAAGGATGTCACGCTGCGAGATCAGGAGTCGACCGAGATGGCCTTTCAGGTGGCTGCGGGGATGGCTTTTCGGGAGGCAGTAAAGAAGCTGAAGAGCTATCTTTTAGAGCCCATTTTTAGCTTGGAAATCCTAACCCCAGAGGATTTTATGGGGGGCGTTATTGGGGATTTAAACTCAAGAAGGGGTAAAATTCACAGTATGGAGCCCAAATCAGGCCTTCAGGTCATCAAGGCAGAAGCTCCCCTGATGAATCTCTTTGGTTATGCCACCGACCTTCGCTCAGTGAGCCAGGGGCGAGCCAGTTTTAGTATGGAGTTTAAGCAGTATCAGCCCACACCGCCCCGGGTTCAGGCCGAGATTATGGCAAAACTGGGAAGGTGATCTTCTTTTAAAAAACAGACATTTTATTTTGACAAAGCACCAGCCCCCTGTGCATACTCGCCGACTTGTAACGCTTGTCTTTGGTTTTTAAGGTCCCAAGTCGTCAAAATCACTAAACTTAATGTGAATTCGGCGAGACTGGGTCCAGTTAACTTCCAAAGAGAAGGGGTTTTTTTGTCTGTTTAAGGGTTTTGAAAGACCCCCTAAAGCCGCAAAAAAACAAGAGAAAAGACAAAACGTATAAGAGATAGAAAACTGCAAAAGTGTTTTTTGAAAAGTGAGAGGGATTTATGCAGAGCCAGAAGATTCGAATTCGTTTAAGAGCCTTTGATCACAAATTGCTCGATCAATCCACCAGAGAGATTGTGGACACGGCAAGAAGAACTGGTGCAAGGGTTGCTGGGCCCATCCCTCTACCGACGAGAATAAATCGCTACACAGTTTTGCGCTCTCCTCACGTGGACAAGAAGTCCCGCGAGCAGTTTGAGATTAGGACACATAAACGTCTTTTGGATATTTTAGAGCCCACTCAGCAGACAATTGATCAGTTGATGAAGTTAGATCTGTCTGCGGGAGTTGATGTCGAAATCAAGTTGTCGGTCTAAGGAATTTGGGAGTTACAAAAAATGAGCGAGACTACAGATACAGAAGTCAGTGCAGAGAATGCGGAAGCCGCATCAGGAGCGCCAAATCAAGGTGAGACAGCTGCAGAAGGCTCTACTGAGGTGAAGTTAAACGGCTTATTTGCCTTTAAAATGGGAATGTCTTCAGTTTACAATGAAAATGGAGAGTCCATCCCGGTTACTGTGCTGAAGTATGAACCCTGGTTTGTGTCACAGGTGAAAACTGAGGACAAAGACGGTTACTCGGCAGTACAGCTGGCTTGCCGTCCTCGGCGAGCCAGTAGAACAAGCCAGGCTCAAAAGGGTCACCTGAAAGGCTCGGGTTTTGAAAACGGAGCTGCTTTCGTAAGAGAGCTGCGTCAGGCTCTGCCCGAGGGGCTGCGCAAAGGGCAGACCCTCTCCTTGGACTCGCTCCAAAAAGGTGATGTTGTAAAGCTCTCTGCCAATAGCAAGGGTAGGGGCTTTTCTGGATCAGTGAAGCGTTGGAATTTTGGTGGAGGCCCCGCTTCTCACGGGTCCCACTTCCATCGTCAACCTGGCTCTGTGGGAAATAGAACATGGCCAGGGCGAGTGATGCCTGGAAAGAAGTTTCCCGGCCAGTTTGGTGATGAAAGAGTGTCAGTTCGCAATGTGAAAATCGTGGATGTGCTTCCTGAGGAGCGGGTGGTCCTGGTGAAAGGTCCTGTCCCTGGAGGGCGCAACACTTTAGTTCAATTGATGAAAGAATAGGCTATGGCAACAGTAGATGTTTTAAATTGGGAAAAGAAAAAAGTAGGCAGTGTGGAGTTGAGCCCTGAAGTTTTTGAGACTTCGGTGCGTAAAGACATTCTTCATGATGTGGTTCGCTGGCAATTGGCCTCTCGGCGTCAGGGGACACACAAAACCAAGGATCGCTCTGAGGTGAGTGGGGGTGGCAAAAAGCCTTTTAAGCAAAAGGGAACAGGCAATGCTCGCCAAGGGTCTTCGCGCTCACCTCTTCAGCCGGGTGGGGCAGTCATTTTCGGTCCCCGTCCTCGAAGTTACAGCTACCAGCTTCCTAAAAAAGTGCGTCAGCTTGGTTTGCGTTCAGCTCTGGCTCACTTGTTCTCTGAAGGAAAAGTACAGGTTGTTGAAAATATGACCTCAGAGCAAGGAAAAACCAAGGAGCTGGCCGAGCGCCTAAAGTCCTTTGGGGCTGAAAAGGCTGTCTTAGTAGATAAAGCCGTGGATGACTTGTTTTCTCGTGCATCACGAAACTTAGGCAATTATCGATACTACACACCGGAAGCGGTAAACGTCTTTGACCTTTTGAAATACGATCGCGTGGTAATGACCAAGGATTCAGTGGAATCTCTGGTTCAGCGCTGTGGAGTGGGGAATTAACGATGTACTATACAATTAAGCGACCACTGGTGACGGAAAAAAACAGTCTCCTGGCAGAGCAGGGGATCTTTGTCTTTGAAGTCGACAAAGCGGCTTCTAAAATTGAAATTAAAAAGGCTGTTGAAAAATTCTTTAGAGTGAAAGTGGCCTCAGTAAAGACAGCTGTTTGTCGAAATAAAGCGCGTAGGACCCGCATGGGTACTAGCAAGGTTCGTTACTGGAAAAAAGCTATGGTAAAGTTGGCTCCAGGGCAAAAGATCAGCTTATTCGAGGGAGTGTAAGAGATGGGTGTAAAAGTATTCAAACCAAGAAGTCCGGGCCGTCGAGGAATGACAGGCTTTGACTTCAGCGAAATTACCAAGACCTCTCCAGAGAAGTCCTTGACTCAGCCATTGCGTAAGAAGGCTGCGCGAAACAATCATGGGCAAATCACGATCCGTCATCAAGGTGGGGGACATAAGCGCCGCTATCGGTTAGTGGACTTCAAGCGCAAAAAGCTAGATGTACCTGCAAAGGTGGCGGCAATTGAATACGATCCCAATCGCAGCTGTCGGATTGCTCTGTTGCACTACGCGGACGGAGAAAAGGCTTATATCATTGCTCCTGTTGGTTTGCGGGTTGGAGATAGTGTGGTTGCCAGTGACTCTGCAGACATTAAGCCCGGTAACAGTCTCACCTTGGCGGCAATCCCTCTGGGCACAGTGATACACAATGTTGAGCTGCGCCCAGGCAAGGGCGGGCAGCTCGCTCGGGGAGCGGGGTCTCAAGCTGTATTGGTTGCGAAGCTGGGACAGTACTGCCAGGTGAAGCTGCCTTCCGGTGAGGTTCGCCAAGTTCTTTCTGTTTGCAGGGCATCCATTGGTCAGGTTGGTAACACAGACAATGAAAACGTAAAGATAGGTAAAGCAGGTCGCAGTCGCTGGAAAGGCAAGCGCCCCGCCGTGCGTGGTATGGCGATGAACCCCATCGACCACCCGCTTGGTGGAGGTGAGGGAGTGGGCAAAGGTCATCACCCTGTCACTCCTTGGGGGCGTCCTTGCAAGGGCTACAAAACTCGCAGTAACAAGCGCACGAATAGCGCTATAGTGAAGAGAAGAAAGTAGGAGTATCGCGTGGGTAGGTCAGTAAAAAAAGGTCCTTTTATAGATCATCATTTGGTGGCGAAGATTGATAAGGCAGTGTCTACCGGAGACAAAAAGGTCATTAAGACCTGGTCACGGCGCTCGACCATTCTGCCCGAAGCTGTAGGTTTAACCCTTGCAGTCCACAATGGGAAAAAGTTTGTTCCAGTTTATGTTTCTGAGAATATGATTGGCCATAAGTTGGGTGAGTTTGCTCCCACTAGAACTTTCCACGGGCATGCCGCAAAGAAGGCCGGTCCTGGGGGAGCAAGGAAATAAGAGAGGATGGAAATGGAAGTAAAAGCCAGTTTAAAATTTGCACGCATAGGGGCTCAGAAGGCCAGATTAGTGGCAGACCTGGTTCGTGGAAAAGATGTCAACTCAGCCATTCGTGATCTCACCTTTATGAAGAAAAAGGGTGCTGGTTTGGTAAAAAAGCTGATTGAGTCTGCCGTGGCGAATGCTGAGGATAAAAAGGTTATCGATGTAGACAACCTTTTTGTGAAGACTATTTCAGTCGACCAAGGGCCCTCCCTAAAGCGTTTTCGCCCTCGAGCCCAGGGAAGAGCCTTCGTCGTTAAGAAAAAACTCAGTCATATTAACCTCGTTTTGGATGAGAGATAAGGAAAGTCAGCGTGGGACAAAAAGTTAATCCGATTGGTTTAAGAGTAGGGGTTATAAGAACATGGGATTCTCGTTGGTATGCCAAGGGGAACAATTACATTGAAAACCTTCATGAGGATTATAGGCTGAGAAAATATATTAAGGGTAAGCTTAAGCATGCCGGCGTGGCCAAGATTGAAATTGAGAGGGCAGCAAATAAAATAAAAATTATTATTTATACCGCCCGTCCCGGAGTGGTTATTGGTAAAAAGGGGACTGGGATTGACTCATTGAAGGCAGATATCCAGAAGCAGACTCCAAACGAGATATTTTTAAATATCCAGGAGGTTCGCAAGCCCGACTTGGATGCTCAACTCGTGGCAGAGAACATCGCGCTTCAACTCGAAAAGCGTATTTCCTGGCGCAGGGCTCTTAAAAAAGCTTTGGCTGCGGGAGTTCGGGGTGGAGTTCGTGGAATTAAGATCCGTGTCAGTGGTCGTTTGGATGGAGCGGAGATCGCAAGGTCGGAGTGGTACAATGAGAAAAGTGTTCCTCTCCACACCCTACGGGCTGATATTGACTATGGTACAGCAGAGGCTCTGACCACTTATGGGATTATTGGCTTAAAGGTTTGGATCTATCGTGGGGATATTTACTCCGCACGGGAAATAGAGGAGGCAGGTCGTGTTAAGTCCTAAGCGAGTCAAGTGGCGCAGACAGCATCGAGGGCACTTCGCAGGGAAGGCCACTCGAGGGGCAGAGTTGTCTTTTGGAGACTTTGGTCTAATTTCTACCGATGCGGGTCGGTTGACCGCCCGGCAGCTGGAAGCCAGTCGGATTGCAATTAGTCGCTCAGTGAAGAGGGGTGGGAAATTGTGGCTTAGAGTTTTTCCCGACCGACCCATTACCAAGAAGCCTGCTGAAACTCGTATGGGTTCAGGGAAGGGCAGTCCTGAGTTGTGGGTGGCCTTAATTAAGCCAGGCCGAGTACTTTTTGAAATGAATGGTGTGACTCGTGAGCAGGCAGAGGAGGCATTTCGACTTGCTGCTCATAAGCTTCCCTTTAAGACCAAGTTTATTGTGAGGGAGTAGGGTTTATGAAGTTTGGAGAGATTAGAGATTTGACAGTAGATGAGCTTAGAAAGCGGCAAGTAAAAATGCGTGAGGAGCTTTTTGAGTTGAAGATGAAGCACTCCCTGGGTCAAGTGGCAAGCCCCGCTCAAATACGCAATTTGAGAAGGGACTTAGCAAGGGTGAAAACGGCTCTAAATGTGAAGCTGGCGCAGTAAAGAGGTAGGTGGTTATGGCAAATAAAGAAGTACCTGAGAAAGACTTGAAGACGAGAGGCCGGAGACGGGAAGAGATTGGTGAAGTGATTAGTGATAAGATGAATAAAACCGTTTCGGTTTTAATTTATCGGACGGTTCGTCACCCTAGATATAACAAGTACATTCGTCGAACTTCAGTGTTTAAGGCGCATGATGAAAACAACGAGGCCAAGGTAGGAGATAGGGTTAAGATTTTTGAGACCCGCCCCCTAAGTAAGACCAAGCGTTGGCAGCTAGCTTCGATTGTGGAGAAGGGCCCAGCTCACTTAGAGCAAGGAGTGAAATCATGATTCAGATGCAGTCGAGGATGAAGGTGGCTGATAACTCTGGAGCGAAAGAAGTCCAGTGCATCAAGGTCATTGGAGGGTCAATGCGCCGCTATGCCTCTATAGGCGATATTGTGGTTGTATCGATCAAAGAGGCTATGCCCAACTCAAAAGTGAAGAAGGGTGATAAGGCCAAGGCGGTCATCGTACGAACTGTTCATAAAGTTCGTCGACCTGACGGCAGCTATATCCGATTCGATGAGAACTCTGCTGTGCTAATCAATAATAACAAGGAGCCTATTGGTACTCGTATTTTTGGACCAGTGGCTAGAGAATTAAGGGCCAAGCAGTTTGTGAAGATTGTTTCCTTGGCTCCTGAGGTGTTGTGAGATGGAGAAAATTGTCAGTAGTCTACGTGAACAGTATAAGAGTGATCTTGTACCTGGTTTAAAGAAAGAGCTAGGCTGTAAGAGTGTGATGCAGGTTCCTCGGATTGAGAAAGTTGTGTTGAATATGTGCATTAGCGAAGCTGTGCGCAATCCAAAGGTTCTCAATAATGCAGTAGAGGATCTGACCCAGATTACAGGGCAAAAAGCGGTGATCACAAAGGCAAAAAAGGCTATCTCTAACTTTAAGTTGAGGGAGGGTATGCCCTTGGGCGCGACAGTGACTTTGAGAAAAGAGCGGATGTGGGCTTTTATGGAGCGTCTCATCCACTTTTCTCTGCCCAGGGTAAGAGACTTCAGGGGCCTTTCTCCTAAGGGCTTTGATGGCCGTGGAAACTACAATATGGGTTTGAAGGAGCAGATTGTTTTTCCGGAGATCGATTACGACAAAGTGGATACCGTGCGTGGAATGAATATTACAATAGTGACAACGGCACAGAATGATAATGAGGGCCGTGCTCTTTTAGAGCAATTGGGAATGCCTTTTAGGAAAAAGTAGGAGTCGGTGGGAATGGATAGTATCGGTGATTTTTTAACTAGAATTCGCAATGCGGCTATGGCTCGTCATGAAAAAGTGGATGTGCCAAGCTCAAATTTGAGGGCGGGAATCGCAAAAATTCTCCAAGAGGCAGGCTATATTCGAAGCTACAAGGTGGCCCGGGATGGCAAGCAGGGTGTCATGCGAGTTTACCTGCGCTATGATGAAAAAGGACGACCTGTGATCAATAATATCCAAAGGGTGAGTCGCCCCAGTCGTAGGCAATATGTGAAGGCTGAGGACATTCCTGAGGTTAGGTCTGGCTACGGTATGGCGATTTTAAGCACCAACCGTGGCGTAGTGAGTGGCGAAACTGCTAAAAAGGAAAACATTGGCGGAGAGTTTCTCTGTCAGTTGTGGTAGGTGAATTATGTCAAGAGTCGGAAAAGCCCCAGTTTATTTTGATAAAAAAGATGTCCAGGTGTCCTTGGCTGGCGGTGATACAGTTGTGGTCAAGGGAGGCAAAAACACATTGTCTGTCAAACTGAAGCCGCAAATTAAAGCCAAAATAGAAGAGGGTCAGGTGGTTTTGACTCGGGATAACGATGAGCCTCAGACCCGAGCCTTTCAGGGGCTCTATCGGTCGCTCATTCAGAACGCAGTGACAGGAGTGAGTAAAGGCTGGAGCAAGGACTTAGAGTTGAATGGAGTGGGATATAGAGCTGCTGTCAACGGGAAAAAACTGGAGATGTCATTGGGTTACAGTCACCCGATTGTCTATCAGATTCCTGAGGGCATCGAAATTAAGGTGGATAAACAGACAAAGCTTTCCGTTTCAGGGGCCAACCGGGAGTTGGTGGGCCAGGTGGCTGCAAAAATTAGGAGCTTTCGTCCCCCTGAGCCCTATTTGGGTAAGGGTGTGAAGTACGCTGATGAGACTATCCGTCGTAAGGCCGGAAAGTCAGCTGGAAAGTAAATAAGCGAGGTTAAAAGTGAGAATTCGAATTAAATACGGAAAAAGCACGGACTCAAAGGTTGTTGCTCGCAAAAAGAATAAAGCGCGGATTCGCAAGCGAGTGAGTGGAACGGCTGAGCGGCCGCGAATGGCCGTTTTTCGCAGCGGACGCTATGTTTACGCCCAACTGATTGACGATGTGAGTGGGAAGACCCTTATGGCCACTTCTTCTTTGGGGCTCAGCTTAGATGGCAGCAAGAAGTCAAAAGACGCTGCTAAGGCCGTTGGGATGGATTTGGCAAAGAAGGCTTTGGAAAAGGACATTAAGAATATCGTATTTGACCGAAGCGGTTATGTTTATCATGGGCGTGTCAAGGCGGTGGCTGAGGGCGCACGAGAAGCGGGATTAATTTTTTAAGGAGTAATTGGTGGAAGCACAGACTCAGGGATCTGAATTTCAAGAGAGAGTTGTTTCAATTAAGCGAGTGGCCAAGGTGGTAAAGGGCGGTCGCCGGTTCTCTTTTTCCGCTCTTGTGGTTGCAGGTTCCGGCAACGGAGACGTGGGATTTGGAACTGGAAAAGCGGGAGAGGTTCCGGAAGCCATTGGCAAAGCCAGTCGTACAGCTAAAAAGGCAATGGCTACAGTCAATCTCAAGGAAGGACGGACAATTGCTCACCAGGTGGTGGGTCGTTTTGGAGCAGCTAAAGTCATCTTAATGCCTGCAGCTCCTGGAACTGGGGTGATTGCCGGTGGTCCGGTGAGAGCGGTTTTGGAGACAGTTGGAGTTAAGGATATTTTGACTAAATGTGTGGGAACAACAAATCCACACAATGCAGTTCGGGCAACGATGGATGGCTTAAAGCAGTTGATGTCGCAAAAGCCAAGCCGGGGCGAGTAACCGGAAGAGAGGTTGAGGATCGTGGCAAAGTCATTTCGTGTGAAATTAAAGAAGAGTTTGATTGGCACAACCCAAAAACAACGGGACGCTGTTCGCTGTCTGGGGCTGAGGAAAGTCAACCAGGAGGTTGTAGTGAAGGACAGCCCAGCAATGCGTGGCCAGATATTTGGAGTGCAGCATCTTTTAGAAGTAAAAGTGGAGAACTAGTGATGAGTCTTTTAGGACAACTGAAGCCTGCAAAGGGCTCGACACATAAGCAAAAAGTTTTGGGCCGAGGTCGAGGCTCTGGTCTTGGCGGAACCTCAGGGAAAGGCCATAAGGGGCAAAAGGCGCGCTCTGGAGGACGAGTGAGATGGGGTTTTGAGGGCGGTCAAATGCCTTTGGCGCGTAGAGTCCCCAAGGTTGGTTTTACTAATGCCGTTTTCCGTGAACGCTTTGCCGTGGTGAATTTGAGGGACTTGGAAAAGAGGCAGTTGGCTGAGGTGAATCCAGAGTCACTGGCTGCTGTTGGGTTGGTGAGAAAAAATCAAAAAGTGAAGATTTTGGCTCACGGAGAGCTTACGAAAGCTTTAACCGTCAAAGTTCATAAAGTGAGTGAAAAAGCCAAGGAAGCCATTGAAAAGGCTGGTGGAACAGTAGAAGTTCTTTAACTGAAATGGAATGAGGGGCTAGAGAGTGGCAACAACTGAGGGTTTTGGGATCCCCCGACAGCTGAGAAATAGAATTCTATTTACTCTTGGAGTTCTGGCGATTTATCGTATCGGGGTTCACGTACCCACACCAGGAGTGGATAGCCAGGCAGTCATGTCTTTTTTTCAGGCACAGAGTGCTGGAATTTTTGGCTTGTTCAATACATTTACCGGGGGAGCCTTAGAGCAGTTTAGCGTTTTTGCCTTGGGGATCATGCCCTACATCTCAGCCTCGATCATTTTTCAACTCTTACAGGCTGCGGTCCCCTACTTGGAGGCTCTTAAAAAAGAAGGGGAGCAAGGGCGCAAAAAAATTCAACAGTACACTCGCTATGCCACTGTCCTTTTGGCGATTATTCAGGGCTATGCTATGGCAAAGTGGTTGATTAGCTCTAGCAGCCCCGAGGGAATGCCTCTGGTGACGACGACAGTCTTTGCTGGCTTTATTCCCTTTGAGCTATTTAGCATCATCACCCTCACCGCAGGAACTTGCTTCATTATGTGGCTGGGAGAGCAGATCACCGAGCGTGGGGTGGGTAATGGGGCGAGCCTTATCATTTTTGCGGGCATTGCCGCCGCCATTCCTGGGGGAGCCGCAAAATTGTGGACCATGCTAACAACAGGAGAGATGGGCGGGGCCCTCGTGCTGTTGTTGATCCTCTTTATGGTGTCTGTGATCGCAGCAATTGTCTTTGTTGAAGTGGGACAGCGGCGGATTCCCATTCAGTATTCACAGAGGGCTCAGGGCAAGCAGGGTTTGGGTCAGCAGGGAAGCCACTTGCCACTGAAAGTGAATTTTGCCAATGTGATTCCACCGATTTTTGCCTCAAGTCTTTTGATGTTCCCAGCGACGATGACCCAATTTGTGGACGCAGCTTGGATTCAGGCTTTACAGGAGGCGATGAATCCCACCGGTGGGATGTACAATGTGATCTTTGTGGCACTTATTGTGTTCTTCTGCTTCTTTTATACAGAGATCGTTTTTAATCCCAATGATGTGGCGGATAACCTCAAAAAGTATGGGGGTTTTGTGCCAGGGATCCGGGCAGGACGGAGTACAGCTGAGTACGTCAAGAGGGTTTTGGATCGACTGACTGTGAGTGGGTCGATTTACCTGAGTATTGTCTGTGTTTTACCCACTTTGCTGGTGGATCAGGTTGGGGTGCCTTTCTTTTTTGGGGGGACAAGTTTGTTGATCTTAGTGGGTGTGGCCTTGGATACAAGTCAACAGATTCAATCTCATATGCTGACAGCTAAGTATGAGGGGCTGATGAAGGGTACGAAGATAAAGAGCAGGAGGATTCAGTATTGAACCTGCTGTTATTTGGCCCTCCCGGAGCTGGAAAAGGGACTCAGTCACAGATATTGGTGGATAAACTTGGGCTTGTTCACCTGAGCACTGGGGATCTGTTTAGGGCAGCCATAAAAGGTGGTACGGAGTTGGGTCTAAAGGCGCAAAGCTATATGGATAAGGGAGAGCTGGTTCCGGATTCAGTGGTCGTCGGAATGGTAAAGGAAAAGTTAGAAGAGCTGGAAAGAGACACAGGCTTTATCTTGGATGGCTTCCCAAGAACGGTGGCACAGGCTCAGGCTCTAGAGCAGATGCTGGGCAGTTTAAGTTTAAAGTTGGACGCTTGTGTTTTTTTAGAGGTCCCACGAGAGGATCTAGTGCGGAGGCTGAGCGGAAGAAGGGTCTGCAAGAATTGTGGTGCGGTGTACCATGTAGACTCAAAACCCACCTCTAAAGAGGGAGTTTGTGATATCTGCGAAGGGCAGGTGGTGCAAAGGCCCGATGATGAAGAAGCTGTAATTGTGACAAGGCTTCAGACCTACGAGGAAAATACTCAGCCCCTGAAGGAGTACTATGACTCCCAGGAGCTCCTTGTAGGGGTAGATGGAGTTGGTTCGACGGAGGAAGTTTTTAGTAGGATTCAGAGTCAGTTAGAGATGGCTTA
Source organism: Bdellovibrionales bacterium (assembly GCA_007128005.1). Classification (GTDB taxonomy): domain Bacteria; phylum Bdellovibrionota; class Bdellovibrionia; order Bdellovibrionales; family UBA1609; genus SKYF01. The sequence continues at coordinate 8,275 of SKYF01000046.1, read as the reverse complement.
AAGGATAGATGGTAGAATCTTAAAATCGCTGGACTTGTTGCAGTGACAGTGATAATTTCTGCCTTCATTTTTTAAGGCCATTAATATCAATAACTTAGTTGATTGTGGTGATGGAGTTCACGATGAAGGTGAGAGCCTCGGTAAAAAAAATTTGTAAAAATTGTAAGATGATTAAACGCAAAGGTGTGATTCGTGTGATTTGCGAAAACCCTAAGCATAAGCAAAGGCAGGGTTAGTTTATGGCTCGAATAAGCGGGGTCGATTTGCCTCGAAATAAAAGGTTGGAAGTCGCTTTGACTTACATTCACGGGATTGGACGAAAAAGGGCCGCCGAAATTTTGAAGGAAGGTGGTTTTTCCACTTCCCTACGTACGGATGCCCTCACCGATGAGCAGGTGGCCAGTCTGCGTGCAATTATTGATGGGAACTACAAAGTTGAGGGTGACCTGAGACGTGAAGTTGGAATGTCTATTAAGCGTTTGATGGATCTGAGCTGTTATCGTGGACTTCGTCATAAAAAGGGTTTGCCAGTACGTGGACAGAGCACCCAGTCCAACGCAAGGACTCGTAAGGGTCCGAAGAAGACTGTAGCAAACAAGAAAAAAGCTGTTTAAGAGGTAAATATTAATGGCTGATAAAAAATCTGGCGGAAAATCGAGCGGAAAAAAGAAGATAAAAAAAAATGTGCCTACCGGCAAATGTCATGTGATGGCTGGGTTTGGGAACACCATAGTGACTTTTACTGACTCCACAGGAAATACCCTGTGTTGGTCAACGGCGGGAATGATGGGCTTCAAGGGCAGCCGCAAAGGCACTCCTTTCGCAGCGCAAGTGGCCGCAGAGGATGCGACAAAAAAGGCTCTGGAGCACGGAGTGAAGTCAGTGGATGTGCTTATTGATGGGCCCGGAGCTGGGCGTGAACCAGCTGTTAGAGCAGTTGCCGCCGGAGGAATTCGAGTAACATCTATGAAAGATGTAACTCCTGTTCCTCACAATGGCTGTCGTCCGCCAAAAAGACGTCGTATTTAGTGGTTTGCCCTGGAGAAAGGGCAAGTTAGGTTTTGAGTGAAAGAGAGTTTGTTACATAATTTTTTTAAGTAGGAGATATTTGGCGTGGGAGAATTAGTAATGCAGCCCCATTACTACAAGTTCTGGCGGGAGTTGATTAAGCCCAAGGGATTTGAAGTAGACAGAGAGAGTTTAACCGATCGCTATGGCAAGTTTTATGTCCGTCCGCTAGAGCGGGGTTATGGGGTCACTCTTGGCAACTCTATTCGCAGGGTTCTTTTGAGCTCCATGATGGGCTCCGCTGTCACTGCTGTGAAGTTTGAGGGAGTCTTGCATGAGTTCAGTACCATCCCCGATGTCCTTGAGGATGTGACGGACATCATCTTGAACCTAAAAGAGGTTCGCTTTAAGCAGCATGATGCCGAGGTAAAAATCCTGCGGATTGAAAAGCAGGGACCAGGTGCTGTGACGGCTGGAGATATTCAAGTGTCTGACAATATCGAAGTGCTTAATCCGGAGCAACATATTGCGACTCTTGGTAAAGATGCAAAATTTGTTGCTGAAGTTGTTGTCAGCTTTGGTCGAGGATATGTTGAAGCGGATGGAGCTGCTAAGGAGCAAGGTGTTGGCTTTATTGCCGTGGATGCCCTTCATAGCCCCATTCGTCGGGTCAATTACAATGTGTCCAATGCTCGCGTAGGGCAGAGAACGGACTACGATGCCCTGACTTTAGAGGTTTGGACAGATGGGTCTATAAAGCCTGAAGAGGCGGTGGCACTTGGCTCCAAGATTTTAAAAGAACAGTTGCAGATCTTTTTGACTTTTGATGAGTCCATGGAGCCGGATGTTGTGGAGGAGGAGGTCTCCTCACCTCAGCTCAATGAGAACTTATTTCGCTCAGTGGACGATCTGGAGCTTTCTGTGCGCAGTGCAAACTGCCTGAAAAACGCAAATATTCGTTTTATCGGGGAGCTAGTGGTTCGCTCCGAGGCTGAGATGCTAAAAACTAAAAACTTTGGTCGAAAATCTCTTAACGAGATAAAGGAGATTTTGGGCCGCATGGGATTGTCTTTGGGTATGAAGATAGATGGGTGGCCCCCACAGGGGTGGGACCCCAATAGTCCTCCGCAGAGAACCAACACGATGGCTTCTGTGGGCACAAACAACACCCCTCAACAGTAGAGAACAAGAGACTGGTTGAGTGGCTGAGAGAAAATTCTGAGGAGTTGAGGAATGAGACATAGAGCGACGACACATTCTTTTGGACGCAGGCCGGGGCCAAGAAAAGCTTTGATTCGGGGCCTTGTGGACTCCCTTGTGGAACATGGCCGGATCAAAACGACAGTGGCAAAAGCCAAAGAGCTTCGCCGCCATGTGGAGAAGGCCGTAACAATGGGAAAGAAGGGAAGCGTTCATGCTCGCCGCCTTTTGTTGGCGCGTTTTCCCAACCCAAAGACGGTTGCGGCCCTTGTGGATGACTTGGGACCCCGTTTTAAAGATCGAAACGGCGGCTACACACGGATTATCAAGGCAGGACATCGGCCGGGTGATACGGCAGATATGGCCCTGATTGAGTTTGTGGACTATGAGTTGCCTGTGCCAGCGAGTGAAGTGACAGTGAAAGCTGGGGCAAAAAAGGCCTCAGGGCAAGCCGGTGAGAAGGTGGAAGCCAAGGCCAAAGCCAAAGAAAAGCTAAAGGTGAGGGCCGTTGCAACTAAACAGAAGGTAGCGAAGAAGAAGCGCAAGGCTCAGAGTACAGCTCGCAGGAGTGCGCGCTCGGCAAAATAATAAGTCAGTGAGAAGATGAAGCCAGTAGTAAAAGGGATCCTTACAGTAGTGGTTCTGTCTCTGTTGATGTGGGCTGGATGGGCTCAGTACAGGGATTTTCTGACCCAGGGCATGAAGCCCACGGAAGGTATGGTGGCCTTGAACAGGATGAGCCAAGAAGGGGTGCCTAACTTTGAGCTCATAGACATTGCAGGGGAGCCCCTCAGTCTAGATGACTACGATGATAGAATTATCTTGTTGAACTTCTGGGCCTCTTGGTGCGAGCCCTGTGTGGCTGAATTTCCCTCGATGATGAGGCTTTTGCGCCGGTATCCAGATGAAATGGTTCTCTTGGCCATCTCTGCCGATCATAACGAAGAGGAGATGATGGCTTTCTTGAGGGTGTTTGGGGCGGAAGAGCCCAACCTGAGAGTGGCCTGGGACAGGCAGATGGAGGTGGCTCGCCTCTACGGGACCCAGGTGCTCCCGGAGTCCTACATTATTGGGCCAGGCCGGCGGCTGATCCGCAAGGTGGCTGGAGTTGAGGACTGGGACACCCCAGGAGCTCAGCAGTACTTTGCAGAGATTGTGGAAAGAGAGCTTCTGCAGCAAGTCTCAGACGACTAAAATGAAATTATTGATCATCCGCTTTTCGAGCTTTGGCGATATGGTTCAAGCTCTGTTTGCGGTTGAGCTTGTCAGGTCTCAGTTTCCACAGGCGGAAATTCACTGGGTCACTCGGTTAGATCAGGCAGAGTGGTTGAAGGAGAGCGGCTTGGTGGACCGAGTTTGGGCCCTCGACCGCAGGCAGGGTTTTAGGGGGCTGTGGAAGCTCTCAAATGAGCTGAAAGATCAGTCTTTCACCCATATCTACGATGCTCACAGCAACACCCGCTCCCATTGGTTGAGTTTTTATTTAAAGAGCCTGACTTGGCCCTGGAGAAGGCCTCAGTTTGTGCGGCGAAGTAAGGAGCGCTTTAAACGCTGGCTATTATTCGTCTGGCGAGTCAATCGCTACTCCCATTGGCCCTATCGAGGGGCCTGGAGTTATATGGAGCCTTTAAAGGTCTGGGGGTTTGAGCTTCCCGATCAGGCTCAGGAGACGGCTGTCAACCCTCAGCCTTTTTCTGGTCTTGAGTCCCTGGACTCAGAGGCTCAGGGGTGGATTGGGGGCTCGGTGGTTTTAGTGCCATCTGCCAACTGGGAGCTTAAGCGCTGGCCGCTCGAGAGGTGGCAGGAGCTGGTGCGGGACTGGCCAGAGCAGCGGTTCACTGTGCTGGCTGGGCCGGAGGATGGCTTTGTGGAGCAGATTGTGGCCGTGGCTCCGGACAGGGTCCGGTCTTTTGCCGGAAGGTTTTCTTGGGTGCAGAGCATATCGGCTCTAGGCCAGGCAAAGGCCGTGGTCAGTGGGGACACGGGGCTATTGCATATGGCTGATTTTTTAGGGCGGCCCACAGTGGCTTTGCTGGGACCTACGGCCTTTGGTTTTCCCTTTCGCTCCACCACCAAGCTCCAATATCTCAACTTGCCCTGCAGCCCCTGCACCAAGGACGGGCGGGGGCGCTGTAAAAACAAGGTTCACAAGCAGTGTCTTTGGGGTATTCAGGCCAAAGGGCTTAAACAAGAAATACTCCGCTCTCTAGAGCGGTGAGGAGACTGCAAATATCACGGACTGATACTGTTGGACTGGCTCTGATCTCTGAGCTGGGCCAAAAGGCTTTCGGAGGGCACCAAGTAGTGGAGTCGGCCTGGGTGGCGCATCACTCCGGCGGCTTGCTTTGCCCCCTCACCTCGCCCCCAAAATAAATCCACCCTGTGGGGGCCGCGAATAGCTCCTCCTGTGTCCTGATCAAGGACAAAGCGGGAGCTGGGCTTCCACTCCGAGGGGGTGATGTCCTTGGGGCTTGAGAAGAGGGGCTCGGGAAACTCCAAATAGGCCAGGGCCCCCTTGGGAAAGTGCTGATAGTCTGTGGCAATGGTTCGGCCCTCAACCACCTCCGTTCCCATAAAGGTTAAAGGCTGCCCTTTGAGCTCTTGAAAGAAGATGTAACTGGGGTTTTTAAACATCAGCTGCTGCTGCTCTTCTCTTGGGAGGGATCTTAAGTGGGCTTCAATCCTCTGTAGACTCATCTGTTCTCGGTCGATGACATCCAGGAGGTAGCGGCCGATGGGAACATAGGGGTGCCCGTTCTGACTGGCATAGCCCACTCTGAGAGTTCTTCCATCTGGGAACTCGAGGCTTCCCGACCCCTGAATGTGCAGAAAGAAAGCGTCAATGGGGTCCACCCATGCGATTTCCAGACCTCGCCCCCGAAGAGCCAGGCCAGAGTCTATTTCCTGGCGGTCAAAATAGGGAATTACGGAAGAGCCTGGTCCCATGCCCACATGGGCATTGACGAGCCTTCCGCGCAGGAGATTGTCGCGGGGGCTGACCTTGGAAAAGAAGTCAGCAAACAAACTCCAGTGTGGGAAGCGCTCGGCAAACTGGCCCAGGGGAACGGTGACAAGGTCGTCAGGAGCCCTGTAGAGGGGCTGGCTAAAGGGGCTTCCTGACCCGGAGGGGCTGGATGATCTGGAGGGGGCTTTGGGGCTCGCTTTGAGTATGGGTTCAAAGTAGGCCGTGACAAAGACCTGTCCCCAGCGCTCATCGCCATAGACTTCATAAAACTGGAAGTTCTCCTTCACGGCTCTGATAAAGCTCTGACCCGAAGGGTCGCTTTTTAGTTCGGCAAGTAGATGGCGAAGACTGTCGGCGTAGAGGCGGCGCTCAATTCTCCGGGGGCCAAAGACCATAAACTCACCGAGTCTTTGGCTGTCCTGGGATAGAAAATCCACATTGACCCTCAGAGCTTCACTGAGGTTTGTCAGCCCAAGGTCGTCGACTATTTGGGCCGGAGGTTTTTTAGCAGGCCTCATGGCCTGCTCTTGATGTTGAATCTGCCCTCGGACGCAGCCAATTCCACCGAGTCCAAGGCATCCAAAAACAAATGATATTTTAAAAAGAAATCTCTTAAGGGAAGCCAGCCAAGGCAAAGAAATAGGCCACATTCACCACTCCTTCTAGGTGCCGTCCAACCTGAAAAATAGCCTGTTTGAGAAGGTCTCTTGTGTCCGGATCAAGGGCCGCAAGAGGGTGGCTCGACGTCCTCTGAGACTGGTTGATGCGATACTCCAGTAAGGCCAATTGATTGTAGAGCTGCTGAGAGTCGATCAGTTGATGGGCTTCTTCTCTATCAATGTGGTGGAGAATCCGGGAGTGAAGATCTTCAAGTATCTGTGTGAGAACCTCCACTGAGTCCACAACCAAACTGCCACTTCCGCCCTGGTCAAGAAGGGCCATAAAAGCGGTCGCTTCTTCGAAGGCTGAGACCACTAACAGCTCTAAGGTTTCGTCCCCTGGGTGAGAGATTTCGTCGACCACGACCTCTGCAGTCTGTGCGGGCTTTAGCCACCACGGGCCATCAGGCTTTTGCCAGGACTCATCTCCGTCTAGTATCTGCGCCAGAGCCGCAGCATGGAGGTAAACCCCGTAGACATCTTTTAGCTCGGGGGCTGCAGGGTCAGGCTGGGCAAAGCGGTCAAGTCCTTCATCCATCATGCCGACCAGAACAAAGGAGTTTTTAAGAATCTCCTGATGGGCTCCGCGGTAGACATCAATATAGCTCAAGGTGCAAAAGGACTCTGGGGGGATCCGAGCAATGCGAGGCCAGATCTTTCCAACAACAGCACTCCCCTGAAACTGAATGAGTCCGGCGTCCACAGGCTGGATCAGGCCACTTTCATAGAGTTCATAGGGCTCAACAGCTCCAGCTCGCAGAGCCATCTCATGGACCAGGGAGTTGCTCCCCCAAATTCCCTCAAGTATGGCGAATTCATGGGCCGCGGTGACGGTGGCCTCTGCATTGGGGGCGAGGGGATTCAGTCTCAATTCACTTTGAAAGACGGTGAGGGTGCCCTGACCGATGTCAGGGGCCTCTGAAAAGACCGGATCGTTGTCCTCAAGTCTCAGTTCAAGCTGTCCTGGGATCACTCCTCCGTTGACTCCAATGACCACGGGGGCCTTACTGTTCTGGGCTGCGCGAACAAATTCAGTTGTCTGCTCTTCTAGCCCCGGAGTGTGGGCGTAGTAAAAGTCAAAGCCAATGGCAGCCACTCCGGCGCGATTGAGCTGTTCAATCAAAGTGGCGTTGTGAGCCCTGTAGGCCTTGAGGTCTCGACCAAGGCCAAAGGGCTCGGGAAATCGAGTCTGCTCATCCATTCCCACCACGACAACTCGTGGGTTCTGACAGGCCTCTGGCAGGTGAGCAGAAGCTCTGGCCTGCAGACTTGAGGAGAGCAAGATAGAGGACAAAACCAGGCCCAGCCACACAAGCCCCTCCCCAGTCTGGCCCGGAGCCCTGGCCCTTTTTCTGTCCTCTAACTTGCCCTTAGCCAACCCCTTGGCGATCGCTTTGTCCATCCCCACTTGGCCCATTCCTCCCTATTTCTATTTCCCATTTCTATTTCCCAAAAATTCTCCAAACGCTTTCTCCCGAACTCCTTAGGGCCCCTTACTAACCCTGGGAGTGGGGCTAAAATTATGGGTCTGTGGAGAAATCTACAAGTTGTCCATCCAACGGGAGCTCTTTCAGGCGGAATATTGTAAAAATTTAATAGAAAAATCGCCCAAAAAACCAATTCATATGGGCTTCATAAGACCTTCTTATGGATCGTCTATTTCGACTGACTGCCTATCTAACTTGTCGGCTAAAAAAGCTGCTATTGTATCTAGTGACTGGCGCGAAACCGCCAAATACTGCCTTGCTCGTCTCAAATCTCACTCCAACGTACCGCTCAAGTAGGCCTCCTTTCGCTTTGAGCCGGGCGCCTTGTCTTTGGCGGTTATCGCCAGCCACTTTCGCGCAAGTCACTGCCTATAGGCTTCCCACCCAAGACACCTAAATATTTTATGACTGCAAACGTTAGGTGTTGACGGAATTTTTCGCACTCCAGGCTGCTCTGTGCGACTCGAAAAAAGGACTTTTCTTCAAAAAACAATTCCCCCTCCTAAAAAGGCTCAGGAAGAGGCCTTCCTGTTCTTTCTGCGAGGCTTGGTGAGGTGACCTCGGCCTCTCACAAAAATCCCCTCAAAAAACCTGTGGTACAGTGGCTTTGAAAAATCAAACAGCCGTCAACAAATAGGAGAACTCCCCATGCACCACGGACTCCCTAACAAACCCGAAGCCCTCAGTGATCACGACCTGCTCAGCCGCATGCGCCAGCTCGTTCAAAAAGAGCGAGAGCTGCTCACCGAGATCCTTCATCACCTCAAAGAGGTGGAAAGGCGCAAGCTCTTCAGTGATCTTGGTTTTAAGAGCCTGTTTGACTATGCGGTTAGGGAGCTCGGTTATTCAGAGGGGCAGGCTGGCCGAAGGATTGCCGCCATGAAACTCTTACGTGAGCTCCCACAACAGGAAGCCCAAGAGCTGGAGAAAAAAATTGAAAGCGGGGCCTTAAACCT
>SKYF01000206.1 GCA_007128005.1 Bdellovibrionales bacterium | reverse complement strand
TCTCCGCCCTCGGTCATTTTTCCAGCCCTCTGCATCCCACTCATCCCCGAAGTCAGGAGCATGAGCAGAAGAGAAAGGAGTCCAAGGGCCAATACGATCTCAATCAATGAAAAGCCATGCGGCCAGAGAATACGTTTTTTCATGGTCCATTCATCGGCCAGGCAGCCCAAAACCTAAAGCGATTTTTGCGCCGCGCAGTATGAATTTTTTTTTTTGATTTCGCTAAGTTAAAGCTCTTGCATTGTCTCAAGATGATATGCTCGGCGCAGGATATGGCTGCCCCTATCAATAAAGACCACCATCTCCTCTCCATGAAAGACAATGCGGTCAGCGGCAAAGGTCTGGGCTTGTCCCTTTTCGCGATGCCAATACCAGGCCCTGTCTCCGTTGTGGGCAATCAGGATCGCCCCGTTTTGTAGCCAAAACAGCTCTGTCTGAGGCTGGACATCAAAGGGCAGCTCCTGAAGAAGACGTATTTTAAAGGGCTTTGGCCCTTTGTCGGTAGCAATTTTGCGCACCACCTCCAAGGCCTGTCGATCGGCTCGCACTCTGACTGCATAGCTGCCGTCTGGACTGAGCCAGCTTGCCCCCTGGGCCAGGCTGTCGACAGAGATCCGCGAGCCCACGACCACATCGGGACTAAGGGCTTCGTAGTGGTGGGCCTCAAAGGACTCAATGCGCTCAGATCGATTGGTGACCCACTCCCCCATCAGTTCAGAAAAGGCTAGGTTCCAGACCTGGGCCGTGATGTCTATGTACTGCTCATGGCGGAACAAAACCGTGGCCATGTTGGGTAGATCTTGATCAAATAAAATCTTATTCACGCGATGTTCTTGGGCAAGAGTAAATCCAGGGACAGCGACAAGTCTTCGCTTATTCGTGTCAAAGATCAATACAACTTCTTTGATTTTTTTGGGGCGTGAAGGGTCGTGAATCAACATCTGAAGAGTCACATAGCTCTCATCGGCCGACCACCCCACTTGAGGTCTGATGATTGGAGATGAGGAAGAGTCGACAAACCCAAAGGCCTGATAGGGCGAAGGGATTTCGACTTCCAAAGGGGTTTGAGACTTGTCTTGGATGTTGAGGAGCTCCACCTGCAGATTTTTGTGATCTATGGGTGCCTTCAGCTGAAGGGCATAGTGTCCCGTGGGACTCCAATGAACGCTTTGGATGCTAGGGGTCGCAGTTAAGGCCGCAACACAGTCTTTCTTCAAAGAGTCGGCCCAGAGCTGGGGCCCCACAAGAGCCCATCCCAGAGCGCCGAGTATTTTTAAAAACATAATCCCCCTCCCAAGCCAAAGGGATATCATTGATTAAATGAGACTGGGGAGCCTATTGTTGGCTTCATGTAAGAATTATAAGCAGTAATTGGTCGGGGTGACTGGATTCGAACCAGCGGCCTTTTGCTCCCGAAGCAAACGCGCTACCAGGCTGCGCCACACCCCGAACTGGGTTCCTGAAAATAGATTTTCGCTCAGCAAATGGCAACTCAATAATGCGTGGCACAAGCTGCGTTGACTCCTCTGCCAGGGGAGGGTTGAATCAGCAACTGAGCCACCTGGCCCGATTTGCGCTGGGAGCTGCTCGAGGATGGAGTTCATAAAATATGTGTGGAATTGCAGGTGAAGCGCGTTTTGACGGGAGTTTGGCGGATCTTTCTCTGTTGACTGAGTCGAGTCAGGAGATGCGAAAGAGGGGGCCTGATGGTGAGGGCCTGCTCAGTCGAGGCGGGTGGGCTTTGGCCCATCGCAGGCTGAAGATCATTGATCTGTCGGATCTGGCCGCCCAGCCCATGGTGGACTCCCAACTGGCTTTGAGCTTGGTCTTTAATGGCTGCATTTACAACTACTCCACTCTCAGGGGAGAGCTTGAGGGCTTGGGGTACAGGTTTTTTTCTCAAGGGGACTCGGAGGTGATTCTCAAGGCCTACGATGCCTGGGGTCCAGCTTGCGTGGAGCGCTTCAATGGTATGTTTGCCTTTGTGATTCATGAGCTGCGCTCGGGACGGCTGTTTGTGGCCAGAGACCGGCTGGGGATTAAGCCCCTCTACTACAGTCATCAAGAGGGCAAGTTCTTTCGCTTTGCCTCTCGACTGCAGTCGCTTTTAAAGTACCCAGATACGGATAGAAGCCTGGATCCTGTGGCATTGCATCACTATCTGAGCTTTCATGCGGTGGTTCCGCCGCCAAGGACTCTGCTTCAGGGAGTAAGGAAGTGGCCTCAGGCCCATCGGGGCTTTGTGGAGCCCGATGGGAAGGTTCGGATGGAGTGTTACTGGAAGCCAGAGTTCACGACCCCGGAACAGCTTCAGGATTTGAGCTTTTCCGACTGGAAGCAGAGAGTGCTCAACCAACTGACCAAGGCCGTGGAGAGGCGGATGGTGGCAGATGTCCCCGTGGGAGTTTTGCTGTCTGGAGGTTTGGACTCCAGCTTGATTGTTGGGCTGCTGGCCCAGTCGGGCTGTAAGGATCTGAATACATTTTCTATTGGCTTTGAGGCAGTTCGGGGCGAAAAGGGGGATGAGTTCGAGTACTCGGATGTGATTGCCAAGGAGTTTTCCACTCGCCACCACCAGCTCTTTGTGGACTCGCAAAAGGCCCTAGACACTCTTGTTGAGGTTGTCGAAGCTCAGAGTGAACCCATGGTGTCCCATGACAACATTGGCTTTTATCTGTTGTCGAAGGAAGTCTCCCGTCACGTCAAAGTGGTGCAAAGTGGTCAAGGTGCAGATGAGATATTTGCGGGCTATCATTGGTACCCTCCCATGATGGAGAGTCAGGATGCCTTGGCCGATTACTCCAAGGCCTTTTTTGACCGCGATCACAACGAGGTCAAACAGATGCTGGATGGAGACTGGGCGGCTGAAAACTACAGCCTTGACTTTGTTCGGGAGCACTTTGCTCAGTCTGGAGCCCCGCAGCCGATTGACAAGGCTTTAAGGATAGACAGCTTGGTGATGCTTGTGGATGATCCCGTCAAACGAGTGGACAATATGACAATGGCCTGGGGGCTTGAGGCCAGGGTGCCTTTTTTGGACCACGAGTTGGTGGAGCTGGCAGGGCAAATTCCGGCGGAGCTGAAGGTGCGTGAAGGGGGAAAATACATTCTCAAAGAGGTGGCAAGGGAGGTCATTCCGGCCTCAGTGATCGACCGACCCAAGGGCTACTTCCCTGTGCCGGCTCTTAAGTACATTCAGGGCGACTACCTGAATTTCGTCAAAGACCTCTTGCACTCCAGGGCAGCACGGCAAAGAGCCTTGTTCAAAACAGATTATGTGGATGGGCTTTTGCAGGCTCCAGAGCAGCATATCACTCCTCTTCAGGGGTCGAAGCTCTGGCAGGTGGCCCTTTTAGAGTATTGGTTGCAGACCCATGTCTAGGGATTACTCTCCATCCCGAGTGCGGAGAGGCTCCTCTGCCCAGCACAGGCTGGAGAGAAGGGGGGATCGTTTGGCATCGCAGTCCAGGCGATCTTCTCCGCAGAAGGGCGTGGCGGTCCAGTGTGGTTGGGGACGGCTGATCTTTGCGCCCAGTTTTGCCACCAATGAGTCCATTGCCAGAGCCATCACTCAGGAAAGTCCAGGTCAAAGGGACATTGTCTTTTATCTGTCGGACCCCCATGTGGTTTTGGCCTACGCCCCCCATCAGCTCTTTTTGGATCCATCCCATATATTTCGCATTTGGATGGACCAGTACCGCCCCAGTCGCAGGCTCTCTAAGGGATTTGTCGTCCGCCAACTTAGCAGCAAGCAGGACATTCGCCAGAGCAATGTGATTTTAGCCAAATGCCAAATGATGACTTTGGATGAGGACTTTGTGTGGAAGAGCCGCCGCTCGCGGGTGATCAACTATCTTGTGGCCAGTGATCGGCGCTCAGGACATGTTCTGGGTGTCGTCTGCGGCGTAGATCATCACTTTGCCCTTGGCGATCCAGAAAACGGCAGCAGCCTGTGGTCCCTGGCAGTGGACCCGGACTGCCCCTACCCCGGAGTGGGAGAGCAGCTCACTCGTCATCTGGTGGAGTACTTTATGGCCAGGGGACGCTCCTTTATGGATCTGTCTGTGATGCACAACAACCAGCAGGCCATTGCGCTGTATAAGAAACTGGGCTTTACCCGAGTCAATTTGTTCAGTGTAAAGAAAAAGAACATCATCAACGAGCCTCTATTTACAGCCCCAGCCCCAGAGCAGCAGCTCAACCCCTATGCGCGGATTATCACCGATGAGGCCAGAAGAAGGGGGATTGAGGTGGAGATCCTGGATGCCGAGGCGGCCTATTTTAGGTTGCGTTTTGGAGGCAGGTCCATCATCTGTCGAGAGTCGCTGTCGGAGTTGACTTCGGCGATTGCCATGAGTCGCTGCGATGACAAAAGAGTCACTCATAAGATCTTTAGGGCCGCAGGAATCAGAGTTCCTCAGCAGGTCTTGGCCGGTGAGAGCAAAGACAATGCCCAGTTTTTGGCTTCCTGTGGCTCAGTGGTGGTAAAGCCCGTTCGGGGTGAGCAGGGGCAGGGTGTGGCTGTGGACCTACGCAGTCCGGAGCAGCTGGAAAAGGCCATCGAGCGAGCCCGGCTGTTTTGTCCCGAGGTGATTTTAGAGGAGATGGTGGGGGGGCAGGACCTGCGCATCCTGGTGATTGGCTATGAGATGGTGGCGGCTTCAGTTCGTCGTCCTCCTCAGGTGATTGGAACGGGTCGCGACCAAGTGATCAGTCTGATTGAAAAACAAAACCGTCGTCGCAGGGCCGCCACCGAAGGGGAGAGCTTTACTCCTATAGACGAGGAAACAAAACGCTGTGTGGGTGAGCAGGGCTATCAGTTGGATTCGGTCCTTCCAGAAGGGGAGGTTCTTATTCTGCGCAAGACAGCCAATCTTCACACTGGAGGCACCATCCACGATGTGACCGAGGATCTAAGTCCAGAGCTCAAGCTGGTGGCTGAAGAGGCGGCTAGGAGCTTGGGCATTCCCGTTGTCGGCCTTGACTTGATCGTGCCTGACATCAGGGGCAAAGACTATGTGATCATTGAAGCCAATGAGCGTCCGGGTTTGGCCAACCATGAGCCTCAGCCCACAGCAGAAAAATTTGTGGACCTGTTGTTTCCTCAAACAGCTCAGGAGCAAAGGGCTCTTCAGACGGGCGTGACGACAAGGTCTATGTCTAGACAAGAGCAGGAGGTGAGAAGGTGAAAGCAGCCAGTGGGGCGCAAAAGAGCCCCTTTTTTGACGAAAGTTATTTGCTGGAAATTTTAAAGAAGCTCCTGGAGATTCCCAGCCCCAGTGGCTATACGGATCAGGTTGTGCACTTTGTGGCCAATGAACTGATGCGCCTAGGGGTGCCCGTGGAGCTGACTCGGCGGGGAGCCATCCGGGCCGACTTTTCGGGAGAACTCAAGAGTCCAGATCGGGCCGTAGTGGCCCATTTGGACACTATTGGGGCTATGGTCAAGGGGCTAAAGGACAACGGTCGTTTGGCTGTGTGGCCCGTGGGGTCTTGGAATGCCCGCTTTGCAGAGGGGGCCCGAGTCAAGATCTTTACGGATCAGGACAGTTACTGTGGGACGATTTTACCCCTGAAGGCCTCAGGTCACACCTTTAATAAGGAGATCGACTCGCAGCCAGTCCACTGGGACAATTTGGAAATTCGCGTGGACGCCATTGCAGACAGCCGACAGGACTTGGTGGAGTTGGGCTTTCATGTGGGGGACTATGTGGCCGTGGAGCCCCATCCTGTGTTTAACCCCAACGGCTTTATCAACTCCAGGCATTTAGACAACAAAGCCGGAGTGGCCTGTCTGATGGCCTGTGCGGAGGCCATCCAAAGGCAGTCCCTGTCCTTGCCGGTGGACTGTCATTTTTTATTTACAATTTCAGAGGAGGTGGGGTCAGGGGCCTCCCATGTCCTGCATGGGGATGTGGCCGAGATGGTGAGCATTGACAATTCAACTCCAGCTCCCGGGCAGAACTCCATGGAAAGGGGAGTCACCATTGGAATGATGGACTCCTCGGGCCCCTTTGACTATCACCTCACCCACAAGTTGATTCAGATTTGTCAGGACCAGCAGATTCCCTTTGCCCGAGATGTGTTTAAGTTTTACCGCACCGATGCGGCCTCGGCCATCGAGGCGGGAAATGACATTCGCACCTCCTTGGTCTGCTTTGGAGCGGATGCCTCACATGGCTGGGAGAGGACCCATATGGACTCCCTCAGGGCCTTGACTCAACTGCTGTGCTTTTATGTGCAAAGTGAGCCCACCTTAAAGCGGGACAAAGAGTCTCTAGCTCCCCTGAAAGGGTTTTCCACTCAACACTTTTAGCCCCCTATAACGCCAGGTGTTGTGAGCCTTTCTTCGAGGAGGTTGGTTAGGTCTTGCTCTCGTTGGGGCGGCCCGCTATTCTTTTTCTCGGAGGATTTCGTGCAAGCTTTAAAGGAAGTCATCTCTTATTTTAGGTTTGCGAAATACAAGAGTTCTCCTGGAGTTTATCGCGCTACAGATCGATCAGAGGTGAATGCGAGGCTTGTTGGCTGGAGTAAGGATTTTGAATCCAGTGGCGCAGCACCAGTAAGAGCAGCCTTGCTTGTGGCGGTCATTGGTGAGTTAGCAAACAACTCCTTTGATCACAATTTAGGGAAGTGGAAGGATTTACCGGGCTGCTTGGTTGGCATTGACGTTTTGAATGATCGTTTTCGAATTTCTATTGCTGATCGAGGGCAAGGTATTGCCAATTCCCTTCGTCGAGTCAAACCTGGGGCTTTAAACAATGATGAGCTTTTGAGGGTGGCCTTTGAAGAGAGAGTCTCAGGTCGTAGCCCAGAGCGACGGGGTAACGGGCTTAAGTTTATCAGAAAGAATTTTATAGAGCATGGCGGGTTGAGCTTGGTTTGTCTGAGTTCATCCGCAATATATAAGCTGGGGGACGAGCTCGAGTTAGTTAGGATTCTTTCCCCGATATCTGATTATGCCGGGACATTAACTTGTATTGATTGGAGTCGGTCGTGAGCGTTGTAGAGATTAGAAAGTTTGGCGAGGCCCTAGCCTCTCGTTCAGAAGGACGTGAGGCAGGACTGTCAACCTTAGCCTATGATTTTGAAGGGTTGCCTCCTGATGAAGTCACGCTTGATTTTAATAATGTGCTCATAATGACTCCATCTTGGTTGGGAGAATATGTGCAAACACTGATGTCTAGGGGAGTAAAAAAGATTAATTATATAAACACTTCCCCAGTTGTTGATTCATCTATAGAGTTTATCTCCGAAGAAATTTAGTGACTGGCGATAACCGCCAAAGACAAGGCGCCCGGCTCAAATCGAACGGAGGCGTACTTGAGCGGTACGTTGGAGTGAGATTTGAGACGAGCAACGCTGTATTTGGCGGTTTCGCGCC
>SKYF01000176.1 GCA_007128005.1 Bdellovibrionales bacterium | reverse complement strand
GCTTAAAAAAAATCCCAATCCGATGAAGGCAATCAGCGCCAACAAGTGCCTTTGGACTGCCTGAGAAATAGAAAATGCCATCAGAAACCTCCTTATTTTGTTCTGTCTCATTTAAAAAGTTGTTCAATCATATGTGCAGTGAGCAGTTCAGGCAAGAGCTGGAATTGCCCTTGGGAGTTGGGAGGGTAGAAGACGTAGAGGGGAAGAGAGTTTCTGCCGTAATCCGCAAGGGCTCTGGTGATCTCAGGGTCTTTGCTTGTCCAGTCCGCGCGGAACAGGTGAACACCCTGTTCTGTAAACAAGTCGCGAGTTCCCTGTCTATCCAGCACATTGAGCTTGTTGACTTGACAGGTGATGCACCAGGCGGCAGTGAAATCAATAAATACGGATTCGCCTTCATTCACTAGCTGTTGAACTCGCTGAGAGTCAAAGGCTTGCCAGGCCGAAGAGCTGTTTCTGCTTGGATGGGTAAGGGCAGAACTGGAGTTGAGCTTTATAGCCAGTGCGCTTGGAGCCACAAGGCTTGAGCCTATCAAGGCCTTTGCCAGCCAGCGAAGGCCAGTTTTTTGAAAGTTCTTGAGAAGCCAAAGGGAAAAACTCAAGGAGGTGAAGCCTGACAGAACAATTAAGGTCTGTAGAGTTCCTGCCTGGAGACTGAGCACCCAAATCAGCCACAGAGCGGTTAAAAATAAAGGAAAGGCAAAAAATTCTTTGAGCTTAACCATCCAGGGTCCTGGTCGAGGCATGAGTCGCAGCAAGGCAGGAATGTGAGCCAATAGTAAAAAGGGAAAGGCCATACCCAGCCCTAAGCTGATAAAAACCAGGGGGCTGAGCCAGGATGAGAGCATAAGACTGGCCCCAAGAGCTGTGCCCATAAAGGGGGCCGTACAGGGGCTGGCGACCAAGGCTGCAAGTACGCCAGTGAAAAAGGCCCCCCGCAGACCATGAGACCGAGTGGAGAGTTTTGCACTCTGCTGACTGAGGC
The DNA here is from genome assembly GCA_007128005.1 of Bdellovibrionales bacterium. Classification (GTDB taxonomy): domain Bacteria; phylum Bdellovibrionota; class Bdellovibrionia; order Bdellovibrionales; family UBA1609; genus SKYF01. The sequence continues at coordinate 6,434 of SKYF01000176.1, read as the reverse complement.
TCTGTCCCCACTCAAAAACTCCGAGAAAATTAAGTCCTAAGAGAAAAAAAAGCATGGCCATGGCAGAGACGAAGGCTGGACTCTGCAATTGAAATCCCCAGCCAATTTCTTCTCCGCCGAGGCGAATGAGCTGCAGGGCAAGCCCCATAAGGGCAAAAGACGACACCACACCCAGGCAGTAGAGCCATGAGGTGAGTTTAAAGTGTTTGCTGGAGCCAGAGGATTGAGAAAAACTTAAAATTTTTATTGAGAGCACGGGAAGCACGCAGGGCATGGCGTTGAGTACGATTCCTCCCAAAAAGGCCAAGATCAGAATAAAAAATAAAGTCAGTGACCCAGAGGAGTGGAGATTAAATTCTAAATGGACAGTATAGGACCAGGAGCCCTCTTTATTGACCTTATCCTCAATCACAATCAGAACTCGGGGGTCTGTAGGGAGGCTTAGGCCCTGGGCCGCTTGGCGAAGTGAGAAAACAAGATCGCTGCCTTGAACTGCTAACTCTTCTGGAGGTTGGCTTGAGAAAAACAAATTGTCGTAGGGAAAGACCTGAATTTGGGCCTTTGCATCGAGGGGCTTTGGAAGTTTGAGGGAAAACCACAACTGCTCATCCCTTTGTTCAATGCGATGGGCGTACTCAGTCAGAGGACTTGGTGCGCTTTGCAGAAACTGCAGCGCCAGATCTTTATGGGGGTGGGGATTGCCCAGCTGATCACCTGCGGGGGTGGAGAGGCGAAGAGTAGAAAAGCCCGGGATGCACTCGATCTTGCAGACCAGCCACTCCAGCTCTAGCTCCACTTGGACTCGAGTGGCTAAGGAGTCGACCAGAGCTTGGATCGGGAAGATCACCCGGTCCTCATAGCCAAAGTTCACTAGGGGGCCAATGGGAATTCGCTTTGGAGGGGGAAAAAGGAAATCAGTGAGCTGAGCGCTCTCCCATGCCCAGTTCAAGATAAGGGGAGCCCCTGAGTCTCCAGGGTTCTTCCAGTAGATATGCCAGCCGGGCTCAAGTTGAAAATCAAGACCCCAGAGGTTGATTGCCCCCGCCTGCAGTTGATCCTGCAGAGGGTAGAGCTTCACCTGGACCAGTTCGTCTTGGTGGACAGAGGGGCCAAAGTCCTTCTCTAAGGAGAATGCGGGAGAGACTCCAATCAAAAGTCCTATAAGGGCCCCTAGGCCCATGAGATGAGTGCAGAGAAAAAGGGGTTTGCAATTCACCCCTAGAGGTTAGTCTATCTGAGATAGGAAGATCAATGAATTCGGTGACAGTTGTTGTCGAGGTCATTAATCTATTTCGTAGAGAGTGAATGCACTGAAGTGAGAGGGGATGACTTTGGAAAAGCGCAGAAGATCTGGTCGAGGGGGCGGGGAAAGGCGATTTACGCCCAGGCTGTCAGATGTGCGAGTGTCTTCTGAATTGAGAGAGATTCGTCTCTGGGTCAGAGGGCTTGCTGTGGTTGGGCTTGCTGTGTCGACTTTTTTTGTGGTCCAATCTCTGTTTTACGGCCCTGACAGGCTGGCTCTCAGTGTGTTGCCAGCAGGCATGGGAACGCTGCTCGCAGTCATACTCCTGCAGTACTCTCGATCCATAGGCTTTTACCTGGCCAACGAGTCCATCTCGAGTCTGGTCAAGAGCATTGAGAGTCAGTTGGTGTTTTGGAGGTCCTTTGGGATTCTCATTGGTTTGGCTCTCCTCGTCCTGGTAGTGATTTCTGTCTAGGCGCAACACAACAACGCTACGCATCTAAAAAAATGCCGACAAAAGTTGAGTTTCTCTTTGCTTCCCGGGAGTGACGTTATACTTTTTTCATAAGTGGCTGTAGAAAGTTCATAGCTGCATAACCTTAAGAAAAGGAGATCTTATGTTTTTTAAATCCATGTTGGGAAAAGTCTCGGGGCTGGTTGTTGTAGCGATGCTGTCCTCATCTGTCTCTATGGCCTATATGGAGTCTGAGGAGCTCGGTGAGGTTCCACCTCGTGAAGTTGTTGTCTCTGTCAATGATGTCTTTGTCCCTGGCGGACTGAAGTCCACAGATCGAGCCTTCGTTCTGCTCTCAGGTCTTTTCCCCAATGGCTGCTACAATTGGGACCGGGCAGAGGTGACAGTGGATCAGCATGGCAAACTGGTCAGCATTACGCCCTATGCTCAGGTCAATCAGGGAATGTGTATTCAAGTTTTAGTTCCCTTTACTCGTGAAGTCGTTCTGGGTTCCTTGTCAGCGGGAAGTTATCGAGTTAGAGTTTCTGCCGGAGATGGAACTTTTCAAGAAAAGACACTTAATATTGAAGGCGTTAACTAAAAAAAATTTTTTAGTAGCCTGCTGTCTTTTAGGGCTGACTTGGAGCTTGCCAACGTCAGCCCTTTCTTTTCAGTGCTCCAATGAGGAGCTCTCTGGATTGTGGCAGTTCACTCATGTGATTTATCGTGGTCAGACGATGCCTCGGCCCAATCCGCGCTTGATCATGTACTTTCAGTTTAACGGAGAGGGGAGCAGTCGGCTCTATTGGCACCGCCAAGATGAGGAAGGCTTTTGTGAAAGCCGGTCCCAGTATGTCTATGACAAATGTTATTTGCACAAAGAAGTCGTTTGGTACAATCCGGACAGCCGTGCGGAATGTAAAACTGATCCTGACATGAGAGAGGGAAACCAGACGGTGTCACGCCTGACTTTTCTGCCTTCCGGCCAAATGAAACTCTATTTGCCCTTGGGGGATGAGACCATAGTTTATCTTTGGTCGCAAATTGACGAAGATGAAGCGGACTGGAGGGCTCCTTTTAGGGGTCATCTCGGAAAATAAGTTAAAATGACTTTAGCTGGAGGTTTATCAAAATGGAGCAAAACCCAAAAAATCTGTCCGAGGTGATGACTCAAGGAGCAGTCACGGTTGAACCCAACCTGAGCTTGCAGGATGCTTTGGAGGTGATGCGCAGCTGGGGCATGCGGCATTTGCCCGTCGTGGATGAGAAGAACCAAGTCATAGGGCTGATCAGTGATCGTGACATCTACCGCTATATGGCCTTGCAGCCCACAAAGAAGTTGGTGGCAGATGCCATGTCGACACAGCCCTTCACAGTCAAGGGCGGTGAAAGACTTGCAGCCGTTGTCAAGATGATGGCCAATAATAAGTATGGCTGTGCCATTGTCTGTGATTTGAAGGGCGAGGTGACGGGGATCTTTACCACCACAGATGCTCTTTTTGTTTTGTCTCGTCTGCTTGAAACCAAGGCAGAATCTGAGCCCGAATTTCGATTGATGAGCTTGGAAGAGTATTTGGTCAGCTGGCAAGGCAAGAAAACAAGCTAAAAAACCATCTAAGAGCAGAGTTTAAGTGCGATGGCTCAGCCAGCGCTCAACTCTCTCAAGGACAAACTCCAAAACTATGGCCAGTAGGGCTGCGGGAATGGCTCCCTGTAAGATAATCCGAGTGTCATTGAGCGCAAGCCCCGTGACAATGGGTTCTCCAAGGCCACCGGCTCCGATAAAGGCCGCAATGGTGGCCATGCCGACGTTGATCACAGTCGCTGTTCGAATGCCAGAAACAATGATCGGCATGGCCAGAGGAATCTCCACATGCCAGAGGATCTCGCGATTGTAGAGTCCAATGCCCTTTGCGGACTCGATTAAATTGGGATCGACGTTTTTTATCCCGGCATAGGTGTTGCGCAGAATGGGCAGCAGACTGTAGAGAAACAGTGCTGTCATGGCAGGTACCACACCAATTCTGTCATAGTACCAGATCATCAGCACCAACAGGGCTAGAGAGGGAATGGTCTGGAGAAGACCAGTCAGAGTGATCACTGGTGGGGCAAGGCGAGGCTTGCGAGTCAGAGCTATTCCCAGGGGGATGGCGAAAAGACAGGCCAGAAAGACAGGGAAAAAGGTCAAAACTAAATGCTGGCCCGTCAGGCGCAGGAGCTCTTGGTAGTTCACCTGAGACCTCTGCGGCCTTTCAAGCGCGCCGTCTAAAGATGTCACTAGGTCGTGTTTTGCGAGAAAATAAGCGGCTGTCTGAGCAAAGTTCAGGCCTTCAATGGCGGCCATTGTGTTGAGTTCTCGCATCTGGTTCTCATCAATTCGGCCGGAAAGCTGAGACAGGGCTTGCTTGGCCCGAGCTGGGAGATCCTTGCGAACCAGGGCTCCTGCCAGATATTTCGGAAAGTAGGACTCATTGTCCTTCAAAACAGTGAGATCAAACTGCTTAAGACTGGCATCTGTGCTGTAGGCATCCATAACTTGAGCAGCCCCTGACTCCAGGGCTTGATAGCCTAAAGCCTGTTCTGTGGGGCGAATATTGAGATCAAGCTCGTAGAGGTCTCGCAGTCCGGGCCAGCCATCTTGTCTTTCCACAAACTCGTGGCTAAAGGCTGCAGTCCATCTCAGACCCTGAAGGTCGGCGATGGTCTCCAATTCCTCCTGCTCCGCAAGTTTGCGGGGCACAGCAATGGCATAGGTGTTGTTAAAGCCAAAAGGCTCCAAGAGCTCCAATTCATAGTCGCTGAGTCTTTGGTTGAGCTCCTCTAAAGGCAGATCACTTTCTGCTCTGAGAATGTTGATAGAGAGGGTGCCGGTGTACTCAGGGTAGAGGTCAAGGCCTCCTGAGCGCAGAGCCTCAAAGGCGATCATTGTGCCGCCGAGTCCAAGGCGGCGCTGAACTCTAAACCCCTCTGCCTCAAGCAGTTGAGCCATCATCTCAGCCAAGATGTAGCTCTCAGTGAATCGCTTTGACCCCACCGTCAGAGTTGTCTCTGAAGTTGAGGTTTCTGCTTGGTGAGTGCCGAATAGAGGGAAAGATAGGATAAGGGTAGAGGCAAGAACTTTAAGCCAGTTCACGAAGAGCCTCCAGGTGACTGCTCACAAACCTCTCTACGTATTCAGAGGCGGGGCTATTCATAAAATCCTCTTTGGAGCCAATCTGTTCGACGGCTCCACCTTGCATCAGGGCGATACTGTCAGCCATTTTAAAGGCCTCCAGCAAGTCATGGGTGACCATCACAGTCGTCAGGCTCTGTTGCTTTCTGAGCTGCAAAAACAGGTCCTGAACATCCTTGCGGGTCAGGGGATCGAGGGCTCCAAAGGGCTCGTCCATCAACATGATTTTGGGCTTCAAAAAAAGAGCTCGAGCGATTCCAACTCGCTGTCTTTGGCCCCCACTGAGTTGCCGGGGGCGCTTGGTGCTCACCTCCTTGAAGTCCAACTGGACCATATCCAAAACTTCCCGAGACCTTTGGCGGATCTCCTCACCAGACCAGCCCTTTTTGCGAGCAATCAGTGAGATATTGTCCATTACGGTGAGATGAGGGAAAAGACCACTTCCCTGCTGACTGTAGCCCATACTGCGACGCAGCATGGTTGCATTGGCGGCTGAGACGGGCTGCCCTTCCACCAAAACCTGACCTTCGTCAGCCAAAAGCAGGCCGTTGATCAGGCGCAGGGTTGTTGTTTTGCCGCAGCCACTCTCACCCAGCAGACACAGGCTGTGCTGAAGAGGAACTTTAAGATCCAGATTTTTGACAACGGGCTGCCCTCCGAGCTTTTTGCTCACACGGACAAGTTCGATTGCTATTGGCATGGGTGCATACAAACACACTTAAACTCAGAGTCAAGGCCAAATCTGGACTCCCTGGATAGCCTGAGAATGTCGATAACTCAGTGAAGATATTTCCTAAGAGGAGGCGAACTTAGAAGATGAGCACAGCAAAAAAGATCACTCCGTCAAACAGCCACGAAAGCTCCCTTGTCAGACAGCACCACAGAGCCATACAGAACTTTTGTCGCCAGGCCTCAAGCATTATTCTGGGTAAGGATCAACAGATCGAGTTGGCTCTTTGTGCTCTGCTCGCTCGGGGCCACTTGCTTATTGAAGATGTTCCCGGTGTGGGAAAAACCACTTTGGTCAAGGTTCTGGCGCAAAGCTTGGGATTAAGAAGTTCAAGAATTCAGTTTACCAATGATCTGTTGCCTGCAGATATTGTGGGAACCTCTATCTTTGATCCAGCCAGTGGGAAATTTTCTTTTCATCCGGGTCCTATCTTTGCACAGGTGGTGATTGCCGATGAGCTCAACAGGGCCACGCCAAAGACGCAAAGCGCTTGCCTGGAGGCCATGGAGGAGAGGCGAGTGACAGTGGACGGAGGAACTCACCCTCTGCCTGAGCCCTTTTTTGTGATTGCCACCCAGAACCCTCGCGAGCAGATGGGCACCTATTCTTTGCCTGAGTCTCAGCTCGACCGCTTTTTGATGCGGATTGAAATGGGGTATCCAGAAGCCGAGTTTGAAAGAGCCCTACTTAAGGGGCAGCGCCGAGAGCTTATGCTCTCGGATATTCAGGAAATCATTCGCCCCGAGGAGTTGGTGTTGATGCAGGCGGCCTGCGAGGAAGTTCACAGTTCGGATTCCATTGTCGATTATGTGCAGAGAATACTGAGCCGGAGCCG
>SKYF01000041.1 GCA_007128005.1 Bdellovibrionales bacterium | reverse complement strand
CCTCCCGCCAGATAAACAATACGATGGGGATCGAAGTCACTGAGCTCAGGAAACAAAATCTGCTCCACCTGCTCGGCTGCCGCCAAGTCCAGGGCCTGAAACCGAGCCTGCTTCAGCCTCTCAAATTTTTCCTGAGGGGGCGGCCTTCGCGCGACAAGAAGTAAATTTTCTTCCCCCAGATGCTCGGCCAAAGCCCATCCCAGACCCCTGCTGGCTCCCAACAGGGCAATGGTTTCTTGTTGTTGCTGCATCTTAAAACTCCTCAAGAGAGTGAATCCCTACCAAGATTGAGCTCCAAATTGAACATGAAGTTCAAAATATCCTGTGATAAAAATGGGCAAGATGCCCAAAATATCTTTTGTAAAAAAAATACCCCCCATCGAAGTCCCCCCTGGGGCCAATCTTATGCGGAGCCTCCTAGATGCAGGACTTCCCGTCGCCAGCTCCTGTGGAGGTGAGGGCATCTGCGGAAAGTGTCGAGTCCGCGTCCTCCCAGGGGCCAGCAGGCCTTCGGACCCTGAAGGGCTGACACCTATCGAAGACAAAGAGAGATTTCTCATTGGGCGCTACAATATAGAGGCCGGCACGCGCATTAGCTGCCAGGCGCAAGTCCTCCATGATGTGACCGTCGACACCTCCTACTGGTGAGCCTTGGCGCAACTCTTGCTGAAAGAGGGGCTCAGGAGGTCAAAACATGACTAGAATCAAATACAATCCCTTAAAACTCGTTTTCTTTGTCTTCATTCTTGGACTGGCGTCTTGCTCTGAAGACAACTTACCCTCTGGATCTTCCACCCCACCCGATCCAGGAGACCTGCCGCAGCAAGAGATACCAACCGAGCCCTGGAGAATTCCCGCACCAAGTCTGCACTTTGAGGCTCAGTTGGATCTTTACTCTGGGGAGAACACTCTTCGCCTGAGTGACCAAGAGCAGATCGGTCAAATATCTCGACTTGCTTTTGCCGACTACCTTCAATTTGGCTCTGACTCTGAGAGCGTCCAAGGCGTTCGGCTCCAAGTGCTCAGCCAGTGTCTGAGCCTGAGAGGATCGAACCGCTATGAACAGCGCTTTGATTTGAGTATGGCTTTTAGTCCAAGAGTCTATATCTATCAGATACTTCCCACCAGTGCTCTGCATGTAAACACCCTCAGTCAAAGCCCCATTCACTGTGGCTTTCAGTTTGTGGCTGTCAATGAGACCGGCTCCAAACACCACTTTATCCTACAAACACTCCCAATTGAGTTAGCGGACACCCATAGAGACGCTCACGTCAAACTCGGAAGAACTCCCCTTCATTTTCAGCCTCTGGCCAAGCGGATTGTGACTGAGGATCGGATCTCTGAGGTTTTTGTGGATACCCTTCACCCCGAGGTCCAGGCTCTAGAACTGCAATGTGAGATCTTTTCCAGTGAGCCCGTTCAACAGGTCGGCCCCTTCTTCTCTCGTCCCCTCAGTGAGTTTCACCTCTACACACAGGGGGTGAAGTTCCAGCCCCCTTGGAAGGATCCCTTTATAGAGCGCCCTCACCAGAAGTGCCGATTGTTTGCCTTTGGGGACGATCGGCTTCTCGGCTTTTCAGAGGTCTTTGAGCTGCGCTTTAAGGCATCACCACTTCGACTCGAGACTCGACAGTTGCCCATTCCCCCTGTGGCTCCCCAGTACAACGAGTGGACCAACAGTCGGCCCTACTTCGCTCACAGAATCCAAAACCCCAGCCCTGGGCCCATTGCCGTGAGCTTCCCAAAACGGGTCAGCCAACTGCTCAATGTCAGTTACTACTCCATTCAAGGCTCATCTCGGCTCAAGCGCAGCGCTGTCATGGATGCAGAGGTCCAGGTGCATGGCCTCAAAAGGGGGCAACTGAGAGAGTTCCCCCAAGGGCAAAGAGTCGTCCTGAACCCAGGAGGGGAGTTTGAATTGCGCTATGTCGGCAACCTACCCTTTCGGCACTGCCCCTTTGAACATCCTCAGACGAGTAATCGAGTCACCACCTCCTTGCAAAACAGAAAAGGTGGTGTCCAAGTGAGTGTGCAGGCTTCGCGACTGCCCCAGATCCAACATGTTTCAACAGACTGGACCCCCAACGACGGCCTTGGCTTTGACCGCCTGTCTCTGCCAAATTTTCAGTATGTCTACGACTTTTCTTATGATCAAAGGCGGCAGCCCATCACCAGTCCCGCAAACTTAAGTTCCGCTACGGAAGTGACCAATATTCGCTGCCGCTAGCAGGGTTTCCTGAGCAAAGCATAGTGGATGGGCTGTCCTTTGCGCAAAAAGATGCGCTCAAAGTGAGTGACAAAGTTTTGCTCAGCGTAGGGGGATTGATGAAGATCAAAGGTCTGGGCCTCAAGGCTGTAGGGGCTTGCCTCAAACACCCCGAGAGCCCAGTCAAAGTAGTCCCGGCTGTCGGTTTTAAACTCAACAAAGGCTTGGGGTTTCTGGAGTCGATACAGTTGCTCCATAAAGGCCGGCTGAATCAACCGGTGCTTTTGCTGACGGAGCTTTTCCCAAGGATCGGGAAAGTGGATAATCACCCGGTCCAGTTCGCCCTCCTGAAAAAGCTGGGGCAAGAGGGCCGCGTTGTAGCGAACCATATGGGCATTGGTGCAGCCCGCACTCACAGCCCTGCGAATGGATTGAATGAGGGGCTTGTACTTGAGCTCTATCCCCAGCAAACAGCGCTCGGGATGAACTTTGGCATAGTGGGCAAAGTGATAGCCGTTTCCGGTGCCAATCTCCAGATCCAAGGGGCTGTCATCGGCCACCGAAAAGGCCCGACTGCGCCACTGCCCCCTTAGCTCTAAAGCCCTGTCCTCATCGTAGGCCCAAGCCGAATACTCCCCAAGCAGGGCCTGGACATAGTGGTTGGGCCTGGGCAGATCTTTTGTCTTGCTAAAATGCAGATGGGCACCCCGTGACATAGTGCCTATCTGCCTAGCAGATTAGCCATCCCAAGTCTACGGTGATGAGGTTTTTTTTGGACAAGGATTTGAGTCAGCAAACTTCATGAGAGCCTTGGCGTCGGCCTTCAACTGGTTTTTCTTCAATCACCTGACTGCAAGCTAGGTCAAAAAAAGCGATCCCAATGATCGATCATGTAAAGAGGCAGAGTGAGTAACTTGTATTTAAGGTTGCGATTTTCGTACTTGTGCTTCACCAAGGTCTCCTCGCCAGGAGACAAGTTGAACCGCATGGCTTTTTTATTTTTTACTTTGCACTCAAGCATCCACTGATGAAGAGATCGAATTTTTCCAGCGGCTCCGGCCTTAACCTCTATCGCTAAGAGGCTGGAGTCTTTCTGTAATATGAAATCAACCTCAGCGTTGTCAGCCTTCCCCTCCCTGAGCCAGTAATTGAGACGAGGCTTGTTGTAGCTGGGTCGGTGATCCAGCAAATGCTGACCGACAAACTGCTCAGCAAGAGCGCCTTCGGTAAGGATTTCGTTCTCTCCATAATTCTTAAAGGTCGCCCATGTTAAACCTTGCAGATGGGCAACGAGGCCCACATCCAGGGCCAATAGCTTAAACACTTTTTGATTCTCTCCGGCGCTCAGTGGCAGCCCACCGCAAGCGCTGTGATACACGGGATGAATGACCAAGGCTTGGGTTAGAAGCTGCAAATTACTCTTCAGATCTCGAGACAGGTCGTCTTGGGAAATGCTTGAATACTTGACCTTTTGACAGGGATTACTAAAGGCATATTGAAAAACTTTTTGAATTTTCTGAAGATGGGCCTTCTTGGCGTATTTTAAAAAATCCTCTTGATAGGTCTGAACAATCTGGGCCTGCACTGGGTGGGTTGCATCAATTCCCTCACGCACCAAAGTAGCTACAGCCTCAGGCATCCCCCCCACAAAGAGGTACTCTCGAAGGAGCTGATTTGCTCGGGCATGAAGCTCTTGAGTGAATGGCATAAACTTTATAAGTGTACTTAGTCGTTCCAAAAGAAAGTTCTCTTTCTTAGCTAACAAAAACTCCCCAAAACTCATTGGTCCCATATGCAAATACTCAATGCGGCCAACGGGCATACTGTACTGATGATCATTTAAAGTAAATTCCAGAAGCGAGCCCGCACAAAGAACAGGCAGCTCATTGAGCTCCTCAAAAAAGTAGCGCAAGCAAGCCAAGGCCTCTGGCGCCGCCTGTATCTCATCTAAGAAAAGTAAATTTCCCTTTCCAGGCCTGATCTTCCGCTGAAGAATGTCCTCAACCGCTTCCAACACGGACAGCGGTTTTTTGAGGGCGAAGACGGAATTAAGAGCCTGGTGCTTTTCTAAATTCACCTCAAAGAGATCAAGCCCTTTATCTTTGCAAAACTGACGCACCAATGTAGACTTTCCCACCTGCCTGGCACCCCGAATAACCAAGGGCTTGCGGTTGGATTTCTCATACCAAAGATGCAGATCTCGCTCATAGCGTCTGTACAAAAATCACCCCTTTTATAGACAATTATTGTCCAAAAATGGGGTCATTTCAAGACAAATTCTGGACTTACTCCTAAGAGGATAGAAGATTCAATGCAGGGTCTTGGGCCAGGGTCTTGGGCCAGGTTGGGGGTAGGGGTCAAGCCATATGCAGGGTGAATTCCTGGGCTGGGGGCTGATTTTCCTGATTTGATTTTGGCACCCGAATTTGGAGTTCGGCAGGGATTCTAGCCTTTTCTAGGGACCCTAGCGTTTTCTAGGTCCATTCCGATGATTTTGGTGGTCTTTGGACGCAGTTCGGCCCTGCTCGACTATGGGCAGTTGGCTTTTGAGCCTTATCTTGTGCCTCTATACTGAGTCGAAGTCTGGAAACTGCTGGATGTCGGGGTCCTTAAGAGACGGAGGGCCTCGAGCCGGCCAGGGCATCGGAGGTTTGGATGGCAAACCGAGATGAGAGCGGATCTTTTTGATCACCCGGGGGGCTTCGATGCTGGCTATGATTTTAAGCCGGAGCTTTATTCTGACCCCGACGGCCCATAGCCGCATCGGAGATGATGTCTACGACCCCTTTGCCGACTACTCGGAGTTTGGCGGCCAGGAAGAGGCTGATATCAACTTCTTTCGCCATGGCCGCTTTGTCACCATTGGCAGCTCTCTCTGCTACCGCATTTTCACTGAGGCCCTGAATTGCCACTACCGGCGCCCAGCTGCAACTAGGGCAGCAGAGGTAGGCATTGTTCTTGGGGGCATTTTTTTTGGGAGGCAGAGCTAAAATATCGGAAAGGCAATGCCCCACTCAAAGGCCTGGAGCGAATTCTCTGCGGGCTCAGAACTGGCCAGCTGGCGTGAACGAGGCGTCCATTTTTGCGAGGGCGGTTTTAGAAACCTCTTCAAGGCCTGGGGCGCTGGCCCCTCTCCCTCAAGGGGAATGGCCACAAAGAGAACTCGCGTCCATTCCAAAGGTCGATTGGCTTGCACAGGCGCCACTTTGTCCATTGTCTGTGTTTCCACGGGGTACACACAGGTTTCCATTGGTGGGTAGCGGGCTTGCCAATGTTCGCGAAAATCCTGCACGGCTCGGGCTGGAAAGCCCAAAGTCACAAGACCTTTCGTCATCTCTTCGATCACGGCGGCTTTACTGCCGCAAATGCCCCTCTCGCTGGAGATAGCCTCAATGGGCCCTCGGGAGTCGTAAAAAAGGTAGGGCACTTCGCCACCCCCCTGCATCACAATCCGCCCCCCTTTTAAGTCAAAGTGCCAGCCCTTTTCCATATGGGCAGGAGAGGTGGCCATGAGATGGTGGTTGACGTTCTCTTGCAGAGATATATGCAAGTTCTTGGTGTCGGGCCCCTCCACATAGATGTTGGGCTTGCCCAGGGCAATGGAGCCACCTCCGGGATACAGGGGAGACTGACAGCCCCAACCACCCCAGGCACAGGGGTAGCCAAAGTTGGAGTAAGCCAAATGTCCATAGGTGTTCCACCAAGGGCCCGTCCAGGGAAATCGGAGAACATGGGAGTTAATCCCTGGAGGTGCAAGGCTGCTGGGAGGGCATATTCCTAGAGCCATACAGCTGTAAGTCCCTTGAGTGCTCATGATGGAGGCAGGACCCCTGTTGGCAAAAGGCAGCCGGGCTTGCAGATCCGAGGGCTGCATTTGGAGTCTTAGGTGAGTGGGTCCAGCTCCTGAATAAGTTTGAGTTCGACCTTCCTCCAGGTCTTTGGCTCCCAGCTGGACACGGTGCTCAGCAATGCAGCCCTCTTCATTGACAGCAACAAACTGGTAGTTTCCGGGATTGAGCTTCACTTCAAAATTGCTGCCAAGGGGAACATGGATCTGGAAGAGGTTAACTCGCCCCTGGCTGACAAAGACCTCAGCGGGCTTGGAACAAGCTTTGGACTCACTGACCACCCGACCAAGAACTTGGGCTTCAGCCAAAAAGGGAGTCCAGGTCCAGGCTCCAAGCAGTGAAGGGATGATGAGAGCCTGTGGCAAAACAAAGTGAGTTTTAAAAAGCTTCACATTTTCAGTTTAAACTGTCTTTGGCTCTCTTCAAAGTCCAGTTGGCCGGGAAAGAAAGGGTTCAGGTTGAATTGAGAGACTCTTTGGGGACCTCTTTTCTTTGGATGCAGCTCGGCCCTGCTCGGCTGTTTAGAGCTGGCTTTTTGGCCTTATTTTGTGCCCCTATACTGAGTCGAAGTCTGGAAACTGCTGGATGTCGAAATCTTCAGTTGATGGGGAACCTCGGGCCGGCCAGGGCATCGGAGGCTTGGAGGGCAAACCGAGATGGGAGAGGATCTTTTTAATCACCCGGGGGTCTTCGATGCTGGCGATGATCTTCATCTTGCCCCCACACCGGCTGCAGGTCTCAACATCGATGTCGAAGACTCTTTTTAAGAGCCTAGCCCAGGTGAGCTTGGACTTCTTGTGATCCTCGAGCTGTGGCTCTGGAGGTGGAGCCTTAGGCTTTGGAACCACCAGGGCTCGGTGCTTGAAATGGGGGGCAAAGACTCCTGCAAACCTAGTGAGGTGGACCCTGGGCCGGGGCACAAGGGCCGCCAGGCGCTCAAGCAGCTCAAGCTGTGTCATCACAATATGGGTGGTGCCATCGGAGTAGGGCTTCTTTAAAGTGTAGGCGACCTGACCCCGTTGGTTTAGTGAGAGCCGATCAAGGCTGACTGCGGGCCTTGCGATGTACCTGCAGAGCTTTTCCATCTTGTCCCGCTCGTGCCGGCCATGGCAACTCCTGCATGGAGCGAGAACCCCGAAAGGCTTGCGACAAGTCCTGATTTGGAGTTGTGCTCACTCTCAGAGACGGTTTTGAGGGTGAGGGCTTTTTTTCCTTTGTTGGGCCCCATGGTGAACCTGTAGGTGGCAGCTCCGGCTTGAAGTCTTGCCAGGGCGTCGTCTTCCTCGAGATGGATTTGGAAGTGGTCCTCTTCATCGCGCTTGATGACCTCCTTCTTTTCAAGGAGCTTGATGATGCGCTTGATAATCTTGCCCAGGAGGTCACTCAGCT
>SKYF01000158.1 GCA_007128005.1 Bdellovibrionales bacterium | reverse complement strand
TGCCTTAATAGGGCACGGCGGGTTCTGTGAGGAGCTTGCTCCTTCTAGAGAGAAGGAGTAGGTTTACTCGATGTGGAGCTGAGATGGCAATTATTATTAAAGATGTTCTTAACCTTTTAAATCATTATCTTTCTCAAAAAGGAGAACGGCGAAGATTTGTGATATGTGGCGGAGCTTCTTTGGTTTTACAAGGAGTTGATGGTCGGGAAACTGCTGACATTGATATTGTCGGTCCGGCGATAGACGCAACTTTAAATGAAGTATGAAAAGAAATGATTTACTTAGGGATCAGTGGGGCTCTCTAGGAGTGGCATTTACTTTCAGTGAAAAAAATGAATGTGACCCTGAAACTGCACTTGTTGGATTTGTGACCTCATCAGAGTTTCCAGAAGATAAAAAAATGGTGTCTATTGTGTTGGTTTGGCTTAAGGAGTACTCCACTTTTGTGCACATTGAAAAGTTGAAATCTTCTTTGCAGAACTTAGGTAAAGACGAATTACTAATTCTAGGGGCCCTCGCATCAAAGTGCATAAGGTTTGGGGACTATCGATGGAGAACCATTGAAAAATTGGTCCTACAAAAGACAAAGGGATACAAATCAACTTTGAGTGATTCGGAAGTGCTCCTCAAAAGACAGGGATGTGACGAAGATTTTTTACGGTTTGGAATCCGAGTTGTTCCCGTGTTTCCGGAGGACCCCAAAAAGCTGCTTGTGCGAAGTCGAATATTTAAAATGAACTCCTGGCTACGCCATAGACTTCTTTTTGGCACAAACCTACGAGCAGATATAGCAACAACAAAGTTTTTGAAGTTGACAGATACAGCCTATGGAGCGGCCAAACTTTTAGGCTGTTCAATCAACGCTGCCTATAGAAACTGGAACGACCTGACAGAGGCAGGGTGGGCTGGGTAGAGGCAGGGCAACCACCTCATTAATTCAAAATCTCTGACCAACTACTCGAGACCAATGGATGTGATCAATTTTACCCCGTGTCAAAATCGAAGCTGTGATTAACTTGGATATAACTGCAGACTCTACCAACGGCTAAAGTCACTTCCCCTGGCTCTTCATTCAAAGAAAAATTGAGTCGACCTGTAAAATATTCTGAAGCGCTCACTGGAGACCAAGAGGTCTCCAGTCTAAGACTGGAGACTCCGTGGATCGGATTCAAGAATCAGCCAAGAGCTCCAGGCCCAATTGAAGCGGCCCTCGCACCCAGTTTATTTGGGCACAGTCTTTGCGAAGCCTCCTCCCTAAGTGGTTTCCACTAAATATTAATAACCTTAAAGGAGGTTTCTATGGAAATGGATACATCAATCGACTTCGTTCAGGAGGCGACAGTTTACACTGGAGAGGAGCAGGTGAGCTTGTTGCCGATCACTCGGATCGAAGATCAAGACGCTCTTTCATGCGTGGCAGTTAGCTGCAATGGTCTGGTGTGAAAATGTTGAGCCTTTTTTTAACTCAGGCCCTTCTTGCTATGTGGGCAGCTGAAGCTGCCTCGGCGGAAATTGTGCGTTCTGTGCCCTCCTCCCAGAGGGTGCAGATTAAAACGGATGATATTTCTATTGTGGTTCAGACAGGAACACGGGCCAATATAGAAATTCGCTACATCGCCCCCGTGGATGTGGACCCTGAGGGCAGCTTGAATGTGCGAGAGCACCGCTCCCAACTGCGCATTCAGGCGAACAAAAGGTCCTCTTCTTGGTTTGAGCGCGGAGGAGACAGAGACGAAGAAGCCCAATTGCTGATCCTCCTTCCCCCTCAAGGCGTGAAAAGCCTTGAGCTTGTCTCCAAGACAGGGACTATCCAAGCTCAGGACTTGCCCTCAAGCATTCAGAGCTTAGAGATAGACACGGTGACCTCTGTGGCTGAAGTCAGGACCAAAAGCTCGGGAGTCGACTATCGGTCTGTTACAGGCAAGGCGGCTATCGAGCTTATGGGCAAGGCTCAAAGGCTCAAGGCTTCAGACGTCAACGGGCGCCTGAGCGTGACCCACCGCTTTGAGAGTCCTGGGATTGACATCAGCACTCGGGGCCAAATTTCAATGGCGGGCGTGGATTCTCCCCGTCGGCAACGCAACGGTCTTAGGGTCTTCCATCAAGAAGGCTCAGATGAATCGGCTCTTATTGAGTATTCCAGTGTAGCCGGCAGTATTCTTCTTCAACCGGGATTGCAATGAACCTAGTCAATGTTCAGCAGACGCAGCCCCTCACAGGTCTTTGTGGGGAGCTGATCTCCAACAGGGACCAGTGCTTCAATTGGTGGAGAGATTATCAACCCAACTCCGGGGCTGTGAGCGTCAATTTGGTTTGGGCTTTCAGACCGAGCTGGTGGACGTCACCAAGGGTTTAAGTGGAGTGCTACTGACTTTGGGCCTCTACCAGAGCCTTCTAGAGCAAAAAAAGGGGAGTACTAAGTGACCAGCCTACAGCGTTTAACCCTTGGACGATCTATAACTCTTTTTGGACAACAGCTGGGGGTCACCACCCTCACCCTTTGGATGGCCTACTACTTAGACTCCTTTGCAGGAGCCTCATTTGTGCAAAGTCTCCCACCGATTCTAGCCTTAGTTTTATTTGCCAAAGCTGGATGGGTGGTGGATCAGAGTTGCCATCGCAAAATTCTTGTCAGGAGTGACCATTTGGCCAGTCTCTGTCTTGTGGTCATGGCAATCGGTTTTGTGAGCTTTTCTTGGTCAACAAGCTTTGCCTGGGTTCTGATTGGCATCGGCTATATGGTCTATCAGGCCAGCTTGCTTTTTTTTAATCCAGCAGCGGAGGCCCTACTCAGCCAAATTGTTGTGGAAGATCAGCGCACCCAGGCCCATTCTCGGCACCGGGGTACTTTGCAGGTGGCTACTGTGACCGGCCAATTCCTGTCCGGATTTTTGTACACTTTTTTGGGCCCGGTGACCCTGTTGCTGCTCAATGCACTGAGTGTGTTGACCTCAGCCCGTCTGCAAAAAAAGCTACCTGCTACTTTCAGCAGCTCAAAAGCCCGCCAGACATCATTAGCTGGATGGCCGAGCTCGCAAAGATTTTTGGGCTTAAGGTATATTTGGAATCACTCAACTCTGCGCCAGTTGATGTTTTTTACTATGACCGCAAATGCCTTCATAGCTCCTGCCTTTTTGGTCTTGCCCTTTCACTTTAAAGGCGGTCTTGGAGCTTCAGAGGGAGTTTTTGGTTTGGCTCTGGGGCTATTTACTTTAGGTCAAGCTCTGGGCTCCTTTGCTCTCACACCCAGACTCAAAAATTTTTCTCCCGGTTCCAGTATCCTCCTTTGCACTTGGGCTCTCGCGTTGGGTCTCTATGCCCTGACCTGGGTTGGGGGAGCTTATGGGGCCTTGGCCCTTGTTTTTTTAATGGGCCTGAGCATTGCGCCCATTCAAATATTGACCTTGGCCGAGATGCAAAAGGTCACTGAGTCCCAATATATGGGCCGAGTCATGTCGGCCCTTATGGCGGCCAGCCAGGTTCTCACCCCGGTCTTTTCCCTAGTCTCGGCCCTTCTTCTTGAAGCCAGTTATATTCAGGCCCCTGAGGCTCTTAAGATCTCGGCTGCTGTCCTTGTCCTCAGTTCCACTGGGTTTTTGTGGGGCCAGCTCAAATGGCCTGCCAAGGGCTGGAGTTCTAAAAGCGCGGGCGAGAGGGGGCTTGCGTTTGGGGTTGAGCATCGGGGGCGTCGATGAACAGACCCTGTTTTGCCTTTTGCTGGTAGCGGCGATGGACCATATCAAAGATGTTGTCTGCCGCCACCCCAATGGGCTCTCCGCCAAGCATCCGCGACTTTCCGGCCACCATCTCGGCTTTGCTTTTGCTTGAAGGTGCCATCAAAGAGCGCAGGTAATCTCCTAAGGGGTCGCTGTCGTCAAGGGAGCTGGGTTGTCTGTCAAAGCGAGCTCCTCCGCCGGCACCCCCATCCACATCCATCGCCACCACGCCAGGACCGGAGTCTACGGATAGGCCCGCAACTGATTGCATAAATTCATCAATCTCTTCAGCTGTGGCTCCCAACTGCTCCATGGCACTGGCTGCATCAGAAAAGGCAGAAAAGGGCATAGCCCCATCAGGAGTGTGCAGGATCTCCTTGTCCATGTCGACTTCGTAGCCCAGGCCCTTTAAGTCATTGAGAATCTTCCTGGCCTGGACAGCCTCAGGACTGCGCCCTGGCCCTCCCGCTCCACCAGCAGTTCCATCACCAGCTCCCAGATCCATACCTGGAAAGTCACTGGCCTGAAAGTCCTTGGTCTGATAGGGATCTACATTGATCTTGGGAAGAATCCCTGTATCTGTTCGACTTCTCTCCCCCATACTCTGTAGGGCCTGAGCAGAAGTCAATGCGGCCAATCCGCAGGCCCACTTTTTGGTACTGCTACATTGGCTCCAAAGCATGCCCGCAGTGACCGCATTCATCGCAGCATTGAGTCCCGCCTGACTGCTCCGTTGAGAGGCGGCCTGTCTCATGCTCTCCTGCTGTCTTCGGTGGGCCTCTTCCTGCTGCCGAATCATTTCCTCATGGCGTTGGCGGTTTTCTGCCTCTTGACTGTCATGCTCCTCGCGGGCCCTTCTCTGCTGCTCCTGCCACTCGGCCCTCTCTGCGGCTTCCCTGTCTAGGGAGTTTGCCCAAGCCCCTTCTCCAAAGGCTGTCAACCCACAGGCCAATAGTGCTCCCACAAGGGCACTCAAAACCCCTGAGCCTTGCCCCCGCCTCTTACTGACAGCCATAGAGCTCACCTCGCTGACAGAGCTGTTGGTATTTGGCCGAGACTCTGCGCCAAAGATTGTCATGGCTGGGGGCCAGTTCGGGATGGCGAGAGGCCTCGCTGCCGCTGATCTTCTGCAGCCCCTTCACTCCCTGTCGGCCCGGTAAGAACTTCCTCAGGTCAAACTTATCTCCCTCATCAGTGGCCCCAGCCCGACCGGGACCAAATCCGCCCCCACCACCGCCACCTAGCGGGACATTGCTGGTGCTGTAGCCCCCACCGCCACCCAGGCCGTGTAGGATGTCCGTATTGATGCCACTGGGTCCATGGCCACCGCCTTCACCCTCATAGCCCTGAGGACCCCCACCTCCGGGAAGTCCTCCACCGCCACCGCCGCCCCCTGAGGGCCCACGAGCTGTACCCGGGGGGATTATCGGCAGGTCAGGAACCTGAGTTCCATCTCCATCCAAACCCAGCCCCCCAAGGTCATACTCTCCAGGGCCTCCTGGCCGCTCAGAGCTCTGGTTGCTTCTGCCTCCATCCTCGCCTGGGTTGGGTGGCCCAACACTTCGGCACATGGGGTTGTTCCGAGACTCCGGACTGCGACAGTCCAAACAAATGGGATTTGATGCGTAGGCGGGGTCCGAACAGTCGGGCCCTCCTGAGGGGGGTCCCGTTTCCGGGGGAGGAATATCAAACGTGTCCACCTTAGCCAGATTCTCACACATCCTAGCCATTTCCCCACCAAACATCGACACCGCTGCCTGAGTGGCCATCATCGAAATCTCATCCGTAAAACCACGACAGGCGTTTAAACTGGCCTGAGCCGTTTGCTGAGCAGCCGCTGCCGCAGCTCCTGCAAGAGCATTTACGGTCTCCTGACAGGTGCTGATACACCTAGACCGAGAAGAGTAACAATTCACCGCAAAGGCTGTGTTCATCGCAGCCGAACCATAGCCCACGCCTCTGGCAATCTTACAGGCCTTTTGCACACTCTTAGATTTGCTACCCGACATGGCTCCAGCACCCACGCCCCCAACTCCCAACACAATCGCATTGAGCATCTCCGGCGGAATACTCACCCCAAAGGCCGCCTTCATCGGATCCCGACAGGCCGTATCCGCCCGCTTATGCGCCGCCTTACACGCATCCGTCGCCTCCTGCTGCCCTGCCGACTTCGTCGGTGAGGTTGGGACCGGATCGCCGGCGCCGCCAGTACTAGGGCCGTTGCCGCCGCCTGGGCTGGCCCCCGGAGGACTAACTCTTCTTCCGTGTGTCTCTCTCCCAAGCGGCATTGACCTACAGGACTCTATCAGGGGGTCCAGTTGAGTTTTGTGCATAGCATAGTAGTTAGAACCCCCATTTCCACACTGATGACACTGCTCACATTGCTGTCCTCCGGATTCGTAACACGCCTGACAAGCCATATCCTGTGCCCTAAGCTCCTGTCTACGACTGGTATCACAACGACAACGATATTGGGTGGAACTATTAGGGTAAGGATTAACGATAAGTTCCCCTCCCTGTGCTTTACAGTGTTCATCGAGCAACTCAAAATCGCTGACGTCCCTATTCTGATAACAGTCAAACCACCCACCTCCAGCAGCCTGTGTGGGAAGGACCAAAAAAATAATAAGTACCAAGAAAAATTGATAGGAACCCAAATTGGGCATAAATTCATATTTCATAGGTCTTTCATTCGGCAAAAGACCTGTTTCACTTTAGGACTAAAGGCCAAAAAACTCGACTTTTGGCGAAAAAAAATAAAAGCCTTCGAGAATCAGGAGTTTAGCTGCGGTTAAGGACAGCCCAAAAATGCTATTCCCGTTGACAACTGTCTAAGATATTTACAGGCCCTCTATAATAGAAATTATTTAATTACTCCGGTGCCGGAGAAGCTCTGCGTTGGGGATTAAGGGGTGAGGTCAATCAATCAATCACAATCAGTCACTGTCGGGCCACCCGGTCCTGAGGAGGGCAGACGGCGGTCTGGAAAGAGTCGCCGCAAAGTCGGCGCATGCCCTCGATGATCTCCGGGCTGATAGCCGTTGCCAAGTTATTTCCAAATGGATCCTTAGGGTCAAAGGCCCGACGAAAATCTCTGGGGCCAGCTGACTGTAGGGCAATGGCTTGAGGGGCGCCTTGGCAGGAACCCTGAATAAGAGGTGATCCTGAAGCGCCCACCTCGGTGCTACAGTCGTGGGAATAGAGCTTTGCAGAACTTGAGGAAAAGCTCCAGACCGAACTCATGCTCCGCACATTGAGACAGGGGCTAGCATACCTATTCCAATTGTCTCTATTTAAAAATCCAACTGCTTTGATTCCTGCATTCGGCTGATTACTGACCTGTAAGACCTCTGGCTGAGCCCGGACTTTGAGAGGCTTAAAATTCCTGGGATTGGGGCGACTTTTTAACCGAATCAATATCCAATCCTGCTCCCGATTCGTAGGCAAGTCGTGTGTTCCGCCAAGGATTCTGGACCCAGGGCGAGTGTCAAATTCCATCGCCTGAAACTCTCCAGCTTTATTGGACAAATGAGCCCTGTAAGTTGAGAAATCAGCTAATAGCTGTCCGTTATCAGCATAAAAACTATGAGCGCTAGTGAGCACCACAGAACCATCACAAACCAAAAATCCAGACCCTCCTTCACCACTCTTTTCCGAGTGAATCGCCACCACGCCGGAGTAGTCTTGCTCCTCTTGGGCGGAGAGTCGGCGGCGGCGGTCTTGGCCGATAAT
>SKYF01000167.1 GCA_007128005.1 Bdellovibrionales bacterium | reverse complement strand
CTCACAACAGAAGGACTATCTTCGAGATCAGAAGGCCAAGCTAGATCCCTTTGTCCTAAAAGCAGGTTTGGAAAAAAAGTTGCAAGAATTTTTTGATCTTGTCCGCAAGAATAATATTCGAAAGGCGGCATAAAATGGCACTACGCTCCTTAGTGACACTCATTTATGAGGTAATACGGCATTGTCTTTGTGGGCTTTGGAACCTCGGCTCCAGAGATGGTGGTCTCTTTGATGGCGGCCCTTGAGGGCAGCCCAGGTCTGGCTTTGGGCAATGCCTTTGGCTCCAATATTATCAATATTGGTCTGGTGATTGGGGTGACGGCCTTGATTTCTCCTCTCGTTGTCCACTCTAGGGTCATTCGTCGGGAGATGCCTCTACTTTTAGGGGTCACTGTTGTGGCTTCACTTATTCTCCTTGAGGGCAGTTTGAGGCGTTGGGAAGGGGGTATTCTACTGTTGGGTTTTTTTTAGTAATAGGTTGGACAGTCATTGCCTCAGTCCGTGGAGGCAGTGATGCTCTAGGGGCGGAGGTGGAGGAGGAGCTCAAAAGGCGGCCGAAGATGTCTTCACCTAAGGCCCTGGTGATGGCTCTGGTTGGGTTGGTTATCCTGATCCTGAGCTCGCGGCTCTTGGTTTGGGCATCAGTCGAACTGGCCCAAGCCCTGGGTGTCAGCGATCTGGTTATTGGCCTGACAGTCGTCGCGCTCGGAACCTCTATGCCGGAGCTTGCCGCCTCCATCACTGAAGCTATCAAAAAAGAGGATGATATCGCCATCGGTAATATCATCGGCTCCAATATGTTTAATCTTTTAGCCGTGATCGGTATTGCCGGCCTAGTTGCCCCAATCGAGCACCTGGATCGGGATATTCTGACGAGAGACCTCCCCGCTGTTGTGGTTTTTACTCTGGCTCTGTTTATTCTTGGTTTTGGCTTCCGCAGCCAGGGCCGGATCTCTCGCCCAAAAGGAGGCATGCTGCTTTTAGAATTTGCCATTTATATGTGGATTTTATTTATGTCTTAGTAGCTTGTCTAGATTGTCTCAATTTGTAGTAAAACCTGTCTCATAAAGATAAAAATTATGGTTATTTCAAGATAGCTTGATTAATTCCTTAAAAGGGTTAAAATTGTTCAAGGGGGTATTTTTGTGGGATGTTATCTGAAATCAAATTATTTTTTATGGAGTATCATTTGCTTTTTACCTCTTATATTCCAATTTGGTTGTCGTTTAGATGATAATCGGATCCGTGGGCGGATAAAAAATCCCAATGTTCCTCCTGTGATGGAGCCGGGACCTAATGCCATAGTGGAAGGGGCTCCATCCCACCTGAACAATGATTCAGATTTAATTGCAATTATTTACGGTGATGGCTTGCAAAAATATATGTATAAAGTAGGGCCCTCGGCTAATATCAGCTGTTCAGAAAAAGATGGTTATAGTGAGCCCACTTCGGACTGGATTCTTCAAAGTATGGAGTTATGGTCTGATGGGGACTATTCACTTTGTGTATTGGGTCTAGATGGTGACGGGCTGGAGCAGCCCCTCCATCAGGCGACTGAGGTCAGTTGGTATAGGTATGGAGGGGAGAAGGCGACCCTTACTGTTGATACTGACCAATCTGTGGATTTCAACTCCCATCGGGAAGTATCTATTGGTTTCCAGCTATCCAAACAGTTGCCCAAAGATATTGAAATTGATTTTACAGTGTTGAGTGATTTGGCTGAAGGGGTTGATTACAGCGTTTTAGAAAATAGGGGCAAGGCGGTTATTCGCTCTGGCCAGATGAGCACTCATTTTAATTTTTTTGTTTTTGATAACGCAAGTCCACGAGACGATAGTTTTATTCGGGTGGTTGTTCATGGAGTCAATACCCCCCTGGTACAGATTGATGAAAGCCCGCTCGTTAGGGTTGATGTTCTGGATCATAACAGAACAAGAGTCTTGGCGGACAGTGTGTCGTTGGGGCCTGAGCATGGATGTATGATTGCTGCTGGTCGTTTAAGATGTTGGGGCCAAAATAATAATGGCAGGTTGGGAGACGGCACAACTGCGCGTCGTTTTTCGGCAGTCGACATTGACTCCGAAACTTTTTATCATGCAGTTGATTTAGGTAATGAGCACTCCTGTGGAATTACTACCACTGGTGTTTTAAAGTGTTGGGGACGAAACAATCACCATCAAGTAGGCTACGGCTCTGGATCTCAACATACGGTTCCTGTGATTATTGACGCAGGAGTGACATATGCTCATGTTTCAGCCGGTGCCCAGCATAGCTGTGGGGTCACCTCTGGAGGCACTCTGAAATGTTGGGGGAATAATAATTTTGGACAGTTGGGAGATGGCACACTAGTAAGCAAATCAACCCCAGTTGTTATAGATGCCGGAGAGCTCTATAAGTCCGTTTATGCTGGCTCACGATATAGCTGTGGGCTGACAGTTTCAGGAGTAGCCAAGTGCTGGGGAGACAATGAGTTTGGGAAGTTGGGCGATGGGACCCTAGAGAGTAGATTAATTCCAACTCCAGTTGATAGCTCAAAATATTTCAAATCTATCTCTTTGTTAAGAGAGCACGCCTGTGCTGTAGAGCTGGATGATCATCACTTGTACTGCTGGGGTCGGGGCGGCCAGGGCAGACTGGGGGTGGGCAACGAGGACGATCAAACTACTCCAGTACTTATTGATGAGACAGTTGGGTACAAGAGGGTCTCTGCAGGGGTGGCTCATACATGTGGAGTCACTACAGAAAATAGCGTGAAGTGTTGGGGGAACAATGGGGCGGCAAGGCTGGGGGACGGAACCAGAACACACCGCGAGACACCCGTTTTGATCAATGAGGATGAACTTTATTCCACAGTGGCAGCGGGTGGAGGAATGAGCTGTGGCATCACCCAGCGAGGAATCTTAAAGTGTTGGGGGAATGCAAGTGCAGGTAGGATCGGGGATGGTGTGGACACGTCGACTCCACTACCTATATTAGCTGATCCGCATGGAGATTATAGGACTGTGGCCTCCGGAGCAGTCCATTCCTGTGCAATTGATGCTCAGAACCAGCTTCGCTGTTGGGGGCCAGGGGCTTTTGGGCGAGTGGGAGATGGAGATACTGTTGTCAGGTTTACTCCTACCAACGTCGACGTTGGAGTAAAGTACCAGCTCTATTCAGCCGGTGGAGATCACTCTTGTGCCATAACTCTGGGTGGGATGTTGAAATGTTGGGGTAAAAATGAATTCGGCCAGCTGGGCGATGGGACAACAACAGATCAGTTGAGGCCTGTGGTCATAGATCCAGGAACCCGTTATATAGATGTGGGTACAGGAATGAGGCACACCTGTGGCGTCACTGAGTCATTGTCTTTAAAATGTTGGGGAGACAATGAGTTTGGGCAGTTGGGATTAAATGACTTCATGCCAAGGCTGACGCCGACGCTTGTCCCCGGCGAGCTTATGTGGCGTTCAGTAAATTCCTATAGAGGGTACCACACCTGTGGGATTGATCTTAATAACGAGCTTTATTGTTGGGGGCGCAACGGCCAAGGAAGACTGGGTAATGGGCTGACAGAGCACAGCCCTATACCAGTAAAGATTGATGAGGGCACCGAGTATAAAGGGATACACGCAGGCTTCGAATACACCTGCGGAGTGACCGTGGATCACACTCTCAAGTGTTGGGGAAATAATGGCAACAGGAAGCTAGGAGACGGAACGGCGACTCACAGGCATACCCCGGTGATTATTGATGAGGGAACCGGTTATCTTGCTCCACCGGGGATGGGCTGGGGGCATACCTGTGGGGTCACTACTGATCATGTGATGAAGTGTTGGGGAACGAATATGAACGGAAGGGTGGGCGATGGCTCTGGGGTGATCCAGGGCGAGCCCGTTGTCATTGACGAGGGAGTCTCGTACAAGGCGGCCGCAGCTGGAGGGGGGGTAAGCTTTGGAATTACTCTAGATGGTGAGCTCAAAGGTTGGGGTGATTTGAGAGAGGGTATGGGGCCGCAAAGTGCTGACTACTCAAGGCCTTCGGCCCCTCGCAATATGCTTCCCACCCTGGCGTCCTCTGATGGCATCTATACCTTTAATCCTACAGTCACTCCATTGTCAGGGCGTCGTTTTTCCGTTGTTGTCGAGTTTTTAGGTGATCTAGACTCCAATGCAACTGTATCTGCATTTTATTGCAACCAGAGCGTGGCTGAATATTGTGACCCTTCATCTGGTGATTCCGTGTCCTTGATTCGAAATGGGGCACAATTTGATGGGGAAATAGGCCCACTTGATGATGGCGACTACGCTATAGGTGATGTTGTCAAAGTCTTGATTCGGCCAAGTGATGTTGATGGTGTCTTTGGCGAATATCTAGTGAATAAAGACGTAGTCCCTTAAAATTTAAAAATTTTCAAAAGACCTTACTGGGTCAGTATCTGGGCAAGATCGTCCAAGATCTCTCGGGCGCGGTGGGTGTGTTTGGCGGGGCCGTTGTAGACAAAGGCAAAGCTGAGAAGTTCTCCATCATTGGTGGGAGCATAGCCGGCCAAGCCGACCACTCCATTGAGCAAGCCCGTTTTGGCGCGAATTCGCCCTTTCGCAGTGGAGGAGTTGTTGAACCTCGACTGCAGGGTCCCGTCGACTCCGGCAATGGGAAACGAGCTCAGCAGTTCGGGGAAATAGCTAGGTTGATCCCGTAGGTGATTGAGGAGCTGAACCAGGTCCACAGGGCGGAACTGGTTTTGGCGGCTCAGTCCAGAGGGGTTGACCAGGTTAAACTGGTCGGCGCCAATGCCCGCACTCAGGACATAGTCCTTTAGGGCTTGCATTCCCTGCTCCAAAGAGGCTCCTGAGGCCCGCTTTCCGCTGGCTAGAGCTCGACCATTAGGCCCTCTGTTTGCCAAGCTGTGAGCTGCCAAACCTTTAGTGAGCATCTCAGCAACAAAATTATTAGAGAACTTCATGAGGTCATTGACCATGTGACTCATGGGCTTACTCTCCACCTTGGCAAGTGACCGTGCAGCACTTGGAGTGGTGCCTGTTCGTACTTGACCTTTGACCTCTACTCCGCGTTGCTGAAGAAAGGCCACTAAGTTGTGTCCACTCCATAGGTCAGGTCGGCTGATGTTGCGGTAAATGGTGACCTCGTCAACATTGGATCCGATATGACCAGAGACACTAAATCGGTCATAGACCTCATCACTGGACTGGGAAATTGGATTGGCTGCAGCGGTTTTCGCACCTAAGCCTAAGCGTTGGTTCTGACCCTGTTGGCTTCGTGACATCACCTCTCGCTTCACAGAGAGATTTCGTCCCCTGCCCTGGGTGCGGGTGTTGTTGACCATATCCAAATAGGAATTTTGCGGGTCTAAATAAACTTGAGCTGGCCCCCTGGGTTGAGGGCCTGGTCGAATGAAAATATTTACGGCATTCCAGTTAAAGGACATGGCTCCAATGGGCGCGTCGTAGGCGCGGTCCACGCGGCCCGGTTCCCGGCTGGGATCAAAGCGGACGGAGTCAAAGAGGCTATCATCGACGACAATGTCCCCATAAATTTTCTTTACTCCAGAGCGCAAAAACTCATTGACCAAAAACCACATAGACTCAGAGACAAAGCCGGGGTCTCCTCCTCCGCGTAAATACAGATCTCCTTCAAGGCGGCCGTCTTTGACTGGTGCCGTAGTGAGTAAGTGGGTCTCAAGCCTCTTTCCCGGCCCTAGATTTTCCAGCACAGCCGCAGCTGTGACAATTTTAGTTAGAGAGGCGGGGATCATTTTTTGGCTCTCGTTAATTGCCCAAATGGACTTAGGTCCCTCAGGACTTGAGTGGCTGACTGCCAGCCCAAAGTGGCGTTGTGGCAGTCCCGCTTTCGAAAGTGCCTGGTTCAGCTCGCGTTCAAGGGCTTTGACTTGAGACTCAGTCAAACTCCATCCCTTTTGGACAGAGAATAGGCTGAGCAACATAAGCCCACCGATGAAAGCTAGGCCTAGAAAAACTTTTTTTACAGAGGAGTGGTTATGCTGCATGATGATCGCCCTTCATTAAGTAGTGAGGATGGGTTATAGTGTTTTTGCCCTTAAACTTCAATTTTGGCACAGGATAGACAAAAAATAAAAAATACTCTTAGGAGAGGTCATGCGAATTCCCACTTATTTTTCAAAGCCCCTCGCCTTAGGTCTAGGATTTCTTCTCAGCCTATCTCTGATTTTGACCTCTTGCACCAAAAGGGAGGCTGAGGATGCAAACAGCCTGATTGTGGCCATTGGGGCTGAGCCCAATACCTTAGATCCGCGCTTTGCTACGGATGCTTACGGGATGAGGATTAGCTCGCTGTTGTTTAACTCTCTCGTGCGTATCGATAGCGATTTAAAGGTGGTCGGTGATGCTGCAAAGTCCTGGGACTATAAGGATCTGGTCTATACTTTTGAGCTGCAGCCGGGGCTGAGTTTTTCTAATGGAAGGCCTTTGAGTAAAGAGGATATTCTATTTAGTTTTGAGCAGTATCGCTCTTCATCAAGCCCCTTTTCCTCATCCTTAGAGGCCATTGAAAAAGTAGAAGTTGAGCGCCAAGACAAAGAAGACACATCCTCTCCGTTTTTGGTCAAGCTGCATCTCAATGAGTTTTCAGCCAAACTGCTGACCGCGGATCTGCCTGTAGTCCGACTTTTGCCTAAAGAGGAGACCTTGTCTGCCGGCACAGAGTTTTCGCGAAATTTGATAGGCACGGGCTCATTTGTGCTGGAGCGCCAAAGTTCCAATGAAATTGTATTGCGCAGTCGTCAGGATCACCCCTACGCAGCTCCTCAATATGAGCGATTGGTCTTTAAAATTATTCGCGACGACTTTACCAGGTTTCAGCGCAGCTTTAAGGGCGAGATAGATATTGCCCAGGCTGAGATTCCCCTAGCCCGAGTGAATGACTTTGTTGGCCGGCCAGATCGCTTTGAGGTCCATAAATATCCGGGTCTTTCAATGAGCTATATTTTGCTAAACCTCAAAGATCCAATCTTGGGTCAGAAGGCTGTGCGTGAAGCCATTGCTCAAGCTCTCAATCGTCAGGAGATCATTCAGTACAAATTAGAGGGGCTTGCGACTGAGGCCACATCTATCTTAACCCCAACAAATCCCTTTTTTGATTCCAGCCTCAAGAATCCGCCCCATAAACCCTCTTTGGCCAAGCAGGCTATTCAGGAACTTGGCTTAGGGGCGCAGGAGATGACCTTAAAGACTTCAAATAGTCAGGCTGCTGTCGCCAATGCCCGGGTGATTGCCCAGCAGTTAAATGATGCAGGTCTTAACCTGAGGTTCCAGAGCTATGAGTGGGGAACTTTTTATGGGGATGTGGTGAAGGGACAGTTTCAGTTGGCTCTGATGCGTTGGGTGGGGGTGATGGATCCAGATATCTATCGTTTAGCCTTTCACAGTTCTGAAAGAGGATAGGAGTTCCAATGCGGGTTTTTGGGTCAGCAAGGGATCGCATGGGGTGGGATTCGAGCCACATGGGGGCTGAATTCCTGGATTGGACTCCTGAATTTTGGGTCTAGATTTGGGGT
>SKYF01000006.1 GCA_007128005.1 Bdellovibrionales bacterium | reverse complement strand
GGGGCAGGCCGCCCTTGGGCTGATTCAAGCCATAGCTTCTCCAGTTGACCGACTCGACGGCCTGGGTGATGGCGCAGGCGGCCTTGTCAAACTGAAGAGGCACTCGGTTGGCAAAGCGCAACAGCTGCACGGGAGAGTCATTGCTCTCACCACCGCGGTTCAAAAAGCGGGCAATAGCCACCTCCACTACCACCGGCTTAAAGTCACAGATGCGCGGACGCCTGGTCACCACACTGAAAAAGTCCACCTCTCCCAATCGCTGAATACTTTTTGAGAGGCCCTCCTCACCCACTGTCAGTACAGAGCGAGTGGAAGGGTTGGCCAGTTCCGTATTTTGAACGACCTGGAATATCTTCTTGTAATCCTGCTCACTGATCTGAGTCAGGGCTTTGCTGAGCTGGGCCTTGGGAAGGCCATTTTTAACCAACTCCTTAATCGTCACATCGCTCACTCTGGAAAAACCCTTGCGCAAAAACTTTTCCAAGGTGATGCGCCCGTAAAGGGCCGCATGGGTCATAAACTCCCCCAGCTTCATAGTGTGGGGGTGAGGCAGTGTGGGCGGAGGCACTTGAGGCACATCTTCACTGACTCGCGGCACGTCCACCCAGTCCGCATCCAGTAGCTTGTAGCGCAAATGAAGGTGGGGGTTCACCAAAGTGGTTCCCTCCAGATAGGCAATCAAGCCCCCATCTCCATTGAGCTGCACTCGACCATCGATGCGAAACTCAACCCTTGTGCCATGGGGCCTGTCCCACTCAATGGTCTCTTTATTTTTTAGAAGACCCTTATTGGACTTGATGTCCACATCAATCGTTGCGCTAAGAGCCTTTTTCATACGCGCCGTCTTACTGATGACCTTGACTCCCGAGGCGTTGGTCAGTTGAGCCCAAGTTGTGGCCGCCGAGATGCCAATCCCCTGCTGCCCCCGGGAACACTGTCCTCGACCAAATTTTGAGGAGGCCAAGTACTCGCCAAAAACCTTAGAGAGGTCCTCTGACTCAATTCCCGGACCGTTGTCGTCCACAACAATTTCCACCAAGTCTGTGCTTCGAGATCCCCCTTGCCCCACTTTTTCCACACTCACCGACAGCTGGGGCAAAATGCCAACCTCTTCACAGGCGTCCAATGAGTTGTCCACGGCCTCTTTTAAGGTCGTTAGAACTGCTTTGACCGGAGAGGAAAACCCCACTTGCTGCAGATTCTTGGCAAAATACTCGGCTGTGCTGCTGGTTGTGATCTTTGACACGAGTTCATATCCTTTCGAAAGCAACAGTTAACCGAAAAGGCTTGGGTGTAGGCAAGAGGGAAAAGAGAATGACGCCTGAGTTCAACCAGTTAGGAGGGGCTCTCCGCCTCATTGGGCGGCCCCAGCTCTCTTAAAGTCAGCTCAGCCTGAGTCAGATACTTCTTTTTGATATTGCAGGAGCGGCAACTGACCACCACATTTTTTTTGCTGGTCTTGCCTCCACGGGCAAGGGGGATCAGGTGGTCCATATTGAGTTCAGTCTTGGGAAACTTCTCTCCACAGTGATAGCAGAGACCGGGCCCCAACTGGTTGCGCCACCACTGACTGCGCCTTAACTCCCTGGCCTTTGCCCTCTCACGCTGGATGTGCTCCCTGGGAGCACTTTGAAAGTAAAACTCATCACTCATTGCTTGCGCACAGTATCATTGTTCGTCGCCCAGGGCACAAAAAAAGAGGGCTTTTCAGCCCTCTTCTCACAAACACCCTTACCCCTCTCTCAACTGCTCCCCTCAACCCGGGGTGGCCCCCTCGACCACCCCTCAAGTGACCCCCCTCAGTGCCACTTTGGAACCTTTTATGTAGAGATCTTCACATTGTCACTGCAAAATCTTAAGAAATGAAAACTCAACAGTATTTTGAAGGCCTTACAGCCAATATAAGGAAACCTTATGGGTTCTTTGAAGAGCCAATTATGTTGCACTTAGCCAATTTTCATGGACAAAGGGCCTTTGGATCGGGTATCCACCCCCTATGACTCTGGAACAAATGGAAAACAGATTGCGCCAAGCCTACCCCGAAGCCGATGTGGTGGTGATCGACCTGACCGGCACCCAGGATCACTACGAAGTTCGTATCGCCTCCTCTCACTTTGCCGGACAGACAAGAATGGCCCAACACAAATCCGTGATGGCCGTTTTTGACGAGGAACTCAAAACGGGCGAGGTGCACGCCCTGACCATTAAAACTCTAATCAAAAATTGAAACCTCTAGGAGAATAAGACAATGAACCCAGACCTTAAAAGTCGAATCGAAGGCATGCTTCAGCAAAGTCCCATTGTGCTATTTATGAAGGGCAATCCGAGCTTTCCTCAGTGTGGATTCTCTGCCCGGGCCGTGGCTATTTTAAGAGAGTTAGGGGCAGAGTTTAGCACTTTTGATGTGTTGGAAGACCCCGAGATCCGAGAGGGTATAAAAGAATACGGTCAGTGGCCCACCATCCCCCAACTCTATGTTAAGAATGAGCTCGTCGGCGGCAGTGACATTATGATGGAAATGTTTGAAAGCGGCGAACTCAAAGAGCTGCTCGAGAAAAACTAATCCCGTGACCAAAAATCTCTCTCGTTGGGCCAGGGTCTGGCGCATGCTCTTTGGCTTGTTCTTTTGCTCTTGGCTCATTGCAGGAGGCCCCCTGTGGACGGCACCCCTTGGGCTCTACTTTGTCTCTATCGCTGCCTGGGGTCTATCCCCTATCAAGGCCTTACTGGCCAAAGATCCAGTTGAGGACAAGCTCTAATCTGACGATAGAGACTGCATGGCGCGCATCCTTGTGGTCGATGATGACCAGGCAATTCTAAAATTAGCAGAGAGGCTTTTGACCTCTGCCGGACACAGTGTAGTCGGCGCAGAAAATGCCGTTCAGGCCATGGAACTGCTCAACTCCGGCCACTTTGATCTGCTGCTCTCCGATGCCAATATGCCCCAGTACTCTGGTTTTGATCTGATTCGCACAGTCAAAAACAATCCGGCTTTCCAAAAGATGGCTGTGGCCATGCTCACCGGGCGCAAGGAGCGTCGGGACATTGAGCAGGCTGTCAAACTGGGAGTGGACGACTATATCGTCAAGCCCTTTGACCCCGTACTTGTCCTGCAAAAAATTGAAGCCTTGCTAGAGAAAAAGCCCCCTCAGTCACTGCCTGAAGTTCTGTTTGCAGCTGATGCCCCTTTGGCAAAGGCCAAAGTTCTCTCCTCAGCTCAACTGATAACCGCTTCAGAACTTGGAGTTCAGCTGCGCACAAGCCTCCCACTCAAGGAGGGGGAAGTCATTGAGCTCTCCAGTGATTTTTTTACTCAACTAGGAGCTCCTGTCCCGCCCTTGAAGGTGACAATCTCCCGAAGCGAACTGCGCGAAGGGGCAATGAGTTTTGTCATTCAAACCATTTATCTGGGAGCTCATGAGAGCTTCTTAAAGAAGATTCGCGCTTGGATCGTGACTCATGGCTCAAGCCACAGGGCGGCCTCATGAAAATTCTCTTGGCAGAAGACGACAAAAACATTGCAACCATTGCCAAGCTCGCCCTGGAGCAGTTTGGCTCCCACCAAGTGGACCATGCCAGTGATGGGCAAATAGCTTTGGAAATGGCCCTCAGTGGAGACTATGATCTCATCCTACTCGATGAAATGATGCCTAAACTCAATGGCTTGAGTGTCTGTCACCAGTACAAGGTTCAGAGCCCCTCCCCTTCACCCATTATTTTTCTCAGTGCCAAATCTCAAGAAGCCGACCTCGATGAATTTCGAAGGTGCTCCATGGGCTTTATCACTAAGCCCTTTGACCCCCTAAAAATTTGCAGCCAAATTGCCTCCATCCTTGATGCCGGGAGAGCTGCCGCATGAGCTCCATCCGCTCTCGCTTAGTTGTTATCTTTATAGTCACTCTCACCCTTGTGGGCGGAGGGGGTGGATTGGCCTTTGATGCCTTTCAAAACTATGCCCACTTCAATAATGAGCTCGACTTCAGCTACCAAATCACCGACCAGCTTCAAACTCTCAACCACCGACGACTCACTGAGGAGCAAAGCCTCTGGCTGAAGGAGACTCTCTCCAAAGTTCACCAGCCCGAACGCCACCAGATCCTCAAAGACCTTGAAGCCGCCTACGCCAACCGAGCTTCGCGCACGGCTCAAAGTAGAATAGACTTTTTCCTGCGCAATGAGGCCGAGTACCGGAATTTCCTGCGCTCAAGCATCTCCTATTACGAGGAGCGACTTGTCTACTGGGGGCTACTCGCCCTGGGCAGCGCGGTTTTAGTTGTACTCTTCACTCTGGCCTTTTTACAGATAGCTGTCTTTTCCGAACTCAAATCTCTCAGCCGCAAAATGGTCGACTTCCTTCACCACCGTTACACCTATCAGTTCAGCCTGCCTCCACCGACGGAAGTGGGGCACCTTCAGGCCACCTTCAACTCAATGGCACAGCGTGTGCTCGTGCAAATGCAGGAGCTTCAAGCTCTGGACAAAGCCAAATCAGACTTTCTCAGTATTGCCAGCCATGAGCTGCGCACTCCTTTGACTTCGATCAAGGGCTCCTTGAGCCTTCTTCGAGCCGGAGTGGTTGGAGAGCTCAACGAGGCCTCAAACAACCTAATGGAGATTGCTGAAAATGAAACGGACCGCCTGATCCGCCTGATCAATGACCTGCTGGATTTGGCTAAAATCGAAGCACGAAAACTGCCTCTCAGCCCCCAGTGGGAGCCCTTGGCGGAATTGGTTGAGTCCACTTTCCAGGCTCTGCAGGGTCTTGCCGAGACCTCCAAAGTCACACTTCAGCTCAAGGACCCCACCCCAATGGAGGTCTATATGGACCGAGACCGCATCCAGCAGGTTCTCACTAACTTGGTCTCCAATGCCATCAAGTACAGTCCTGAAAAAGGCACTGTAACTGTCAGTTTTGATGTCAACCCTCAAGAAGAGATTGTCATCTCAGTCACCGATCAAGGACAGGGCATTGCTCCTGAAGACCAGGAGCTGATCTTTCAAAAATTTCGTCAAGCCACCGGGCCGAAAAACCCCTTGGTCAAGGGCACGGGACTGGGGCTTGCCATCGCCCGAGCCCTAGTCGAAGAGCATCAGGGGCATATCGATGTCAAATCCAGCCCCGGCCAGGGCTGCAGCTTTTTCTTTACTCTACCCAAGTGGCGATTTAGCCTAAAGACCCACAGTCAGATGGATCAGGCGGCCTAATTGCCACCGAGCTGTGAAGCAAAGGTGTTTTTTTTATGAGCTTTGATGAGATGATGAAGGAGCTGAAACAAGAGTACCTTGAGGCTTTGCCCCAACGCATCCTCAATCTGCGCCAATGGATTCAGACTGGAGAAGTCTCCCTGCTGATAAATGAGTTCCACAAATTCAAAGGCACAGGGACCACCTATGGGCTTCCTGAAATCTCAGAGCTTGGCTCCACCATGGAGAGACTTTTGGCTGAACTCGAAGCCAATGAGGCCTTGGTGAAATCTCAGACCGGGGTTGACATTCTGGAACAGATCTTTTCCCAGCGCCAACGGGGATTCGAGTTGAATCTCGAAGAGCATATGGGCTACAAGGAGTTAAAGGAGTCTTTGGCCCATGACGACGAACAGTAACAATGCCTCTCAACTGATGGACAGCCTTTGCGCACTTTTAGAGCCCTCCAGAGTCACCTGGTCTTCTACAGATCTAGAAAAATATGGCAAAGACTGGAGTAAACACATTCAGCCAAGTCCATTGGCCATTGTCTTCCCCAAAACAAGAGATGAGGTTCAGCAACTCGTCCAGTGGGCTCGACACCACCGCCAGCCTCTGGTGCCCTCTGGCGGCCGCACCGGCTTGAGCGGAGGGGCCACCGCTGCCCGAGGGGAAGTGGTTGTCTCCATGGAAAAAATGAACCACATCCTCGACTTCAACCCCATTGACCAAAGCGTGACAGTGGAGCCAGGGGTTGTCACTGAAGCCCTACAGAACTATGTCCGCGAACAGGGATTTTACTTCCCGGTGGATTTTGCTGCTCGAGGCTCAAGCCAAATTGGCGGCAACATTGCCACCAACGCGGGCGGCATCAAAGTCCTTCGCTACGGCTTGATGCGCCAGTGGGTGGCGGGCCTTGAGGTGGTCACAGGACAGGGAGAGTTGCTTCAACTCAACCAAGGATTGATTAAAAACGCCACAGGTTATGATCTTCGCCAACTGTTCATTGGCAGCGAGGGCACCTTGGGCCTGATCACTCAGGCCACTCTTGCCGTCACTCGCCCCCCTCAAGATGCCATGGTTTTACTCTTTTCTGTGCCCGAGCTGGATGGTCTGATGAAACTGTACCAGAGCTTTCGCTCTCAGCTACCACTTCTGGCCTTTGAGATGTTCACCGACAAGGCCCTGGGCTACGTTCTCAAGGGAAGTGGATTGACCTGCCCTCTTCAGGCTCGCTCTAACTTTTATGTCTTGATGGAGCTAGAGAAGGTCTCCTCAGATGTTGAGGACAAGGCCATGGATCTATTTTCCTCAGCGCTGGAGCAGGGCTGGATTGCCGATGGAGCCTTGGCCCAGAGTCCCCAACAGGCCCGTGAGTTTTGGAGACTGAGGGAGGACATCACTGAGGCGACTTCGTTTGCCGAGCCCTACAAAAACGACATCTCTGTGCGCGTGTCTCAAGTCCCCGAGTTTTTACTGGAGATGGACGGGGTGCTCAACACCCATTATCCAGACTTTGAGGTGGTTTGGTTTGGCCACATTGGCGATGGGAATCTGCATATCAGCATCTTAAAGCCGGGCTCACTCTCAAGTCAGGAGTTTCTCGATCGCTGTCATAGGGTTGATGAATTGCTGTTTTCTCTGATTCAAAAGTATGAGGGCAGTGTCTCAGCCGAGCACGGAGTGGGTCTGGTCAAAAAACCTCACTTGCAGTTTTCGCGCAGCCCCGCAGAGATCGAGCTCATGCGACAAATCAAAGGGCTCTTTGACCCAGACGGCATTCTCAACCCCGGAAAGATCTTTGACTCTCTCACTTAAAACATATTCTATGACTACAAACGTTAAGTGTTGACGGAATTTTCTGCGCTCTAGGATTCCCTGTGCGACTCGCAAAAAAGACTCTTCTTCAAAAAATAACCCCCGCCCCTAAAAAGACCCATGAAGGGGTCTTTGTGTTGCTTATACGAAGTGGGAATGGGTGACCTCGGCCTCTCACAAAAATCCCCTCGAAAAACCTGTGATACAGTGGCTTTGAAAAATCAAAAAGCCGTCAATACCCATCTCTGCCAGGCCCAGAGTTTTTTTAATGAAGTGAAGAAGTCAGCACCAACAAAGACCCTCGATGTGGAACAGAAGCTTGAGGTTCTTAAAAGTTTGGAGCACAAGTCCTCACGACAGGGGCAAGTCGCGCTGATAGAGAAAATGGAAGCTGTGGGTATTCAGGCAGCTTTACCCAAGGAGCAGGCAAAGATCTTGTCCTCAGAACAAACTGAGCTTCGACTGGTGCTCAGTCGAGAGCTTTTGATCCAACTCGAGGAGGTCCGCGCTCTCTTGGGGCCAAAGGGCTTGAGGATGACCTGGGCCGAGCTCATTCAGGAAATGGCGACCTTGAGCCTCAGGTCGCTCATGG
>SKYF01000059.1 GCA_007128005.1 Bdellovibrionales bacterium | reverse complement strand
TGAGCATGAGATCAGCGCTGAGGCCTAAATCAGCAGCCAAGGGGAAAGGGTCTTCTGAAGTCTGAGGAGTCTTCAGTGCAGTGAGCTCCTGATCTTCCTCTAGCTCCTTCAACTCCTCCAACTCCTCCAACTCATTTGAACCTTCCTCGTGCACATTTTCAGGGGCAACTTTAGAGGGCTCATGAATATAGACTTCTATATGTTGAGGAGAAGGC
This sequence comes from Bdellovibrionales bacterium, assembly GCA_007128005.1. Taxonomy (GTDB): domain Bacteria; phylum Bdellovibrionota; class Bdellovibrionia; order Bdellovibrionales; family UBA1609; genus SKYF01. The sequence goes on along the minus strand of SKYF01000059.1, from coordinate 23,144 downwards.
CAGGGGGCTGGAGTAGGCAGATCAAGCTCTTCTGCAGAGGCCTGCTGCAAAAAAAATGCTGAAAGTAGGAGGCTGAAAAAAGGGAACAGGGTGGTAGACTTCACTTTAAAATTATCTCTTGTCGGTAAAAGTGCTGTCAACTAAGAGGCGCGCTGGCTTTTGCTGCCGCGATGGGCCTTGCGAAACTCTGCCAAGGTCAGAAAGCCATAAGTCTTGGTCCTGAACATATCAACGACTTCTGCTCTGAGATCGTCGCGAAGATCCTCAAGATGTTGGGTTGGAATGTGCCCTTGGTCAAGGAGGCAAAGGAGGTAGTGTTCAACCACACGGTGGATAAAGGTCTCGCCCGTTTCCCGATCACAGGAGTTGGGGCAGAGCAGGAGTTGTTCAAAACAAGAGTAAAGGTCGTCGCTGTTGTTCTTCATTTGTCTGTTTCCTCTTGCTAAGCTCCTCGGCAGGGCTCAGAATCAGTTGAGTCTTAAACTTAAAAATTGGCCTTTTGACAATGGTGATGGGCACTTGAAAGCGTTGAATGAAAATGAATTAGACAGTTTGGTGGACACTGCCCGCAAGTTGAAGGGGGCTCAGCTTCAGGAGGTGTTGTGTTTTGACACAGATTTGGCCTTAGGGCACTGGACGGGCTCTCAGTTGAGATGGCTGTGGATAGATCTTAGCAATGCGACTCCATCTTTTTGGGTGTTGGATCAACTGCCTCCATCCGCCGGACCAAGGCGCAGGCAGCCAGTGCAGCTGTTTATCAAGGCCCATGGTCTGAGGCAGCCTCTGACCGAGATTCGCAGAGAGGTAAAGCTGGGACGTGTGCTGACTTTTGTCTATGGAGAGTCGCTGACCATGGAGTTTCGGGCCATTCCGCGGTCTGTAAACTTATTGGTTCGAGGTCCCGAGGGCAAATCTGTCAGCTGGGCCAAGGTCAAAGCACTAAAGCCTCAGCAACAGTCTGCGTCTGAGTCCGCAGGGGCAAGTGCAGAGGAGCTCAAAGAGCAGTGGTGGAGGCATCGGTGGGGGAGATTAGAGGGCAGACAAAAAGGCCCTTCTCAAGGAGTTAAGGCTGAACAGCTGAGACGGCAGTTGGAGAGGATGATCCAGAAGAAGGAAAAGGCCCTTGTTCAGGTCGAAGAGGCCTGCAAGGCTCAGAGCGATCCCTCTTGGCGAGACTTAGGGCATTGGTTGCTGCAAAATCAGCAATTCAGTTTTGCGCGAAAATCAGAGCTGCCAGTTGAGCTCCAGGCTCGATTGGTGGAGGAAAATGGACTGGCCTGGAATATCGACCAGTGCTTTGCCAAGGCAAAGGCCTTGGAGGCAAAGATTGAAGGCAGCCAGAATCGCAGACAGACCCTCTTGGCGCAACTCAAGGAGCTTCAGTCTATTTCACCTTCAAATCCAGAGCTTGAAAAGATTCTCATTGGGCTCACTCCAGGCGCTGTTCCAAAGAAGGGGGCCCAGGCCTCGGCTCAGAGGCCTAGGTCTTTCTCCGGCCAGCGCCGCCTGCGCTGCCGCAAGATGGCCTGGGAGGATGGGCAGGAGTTTTTTGTCGGTCTTTCGGCTCAGGACAATATGGAGTTGCTTCGCCAGGCTCGAGCTTGGGACATGTGGCTTCACTTAAGAGACCAGCCAGGGGCTCATGGGATTTTGCGTCGAGAGCGTCGGCAGCAGGTTTCAGATGACAGGCTCAAAGAGGCGGGGCTTTTCCTCATCTCCAACCAAAAGGGTCTAAAGCCAGAGCCAGGGGAAAGGTGGGCTCTTATGGTGGCGGAGCGGCGTTTTGTGCAGCCCATAAAGGGGGATAGTCTGGGACGAGTTCAGGTTCGTAATGAGCGCAGTATTTTTCTTAAAACTTGACTCCTTTCAAGGACCTATTAGATTTTTTAAGCACAGTTGTTATTTGCGCTTCTGAACAACCTATGACAAGGAGTGACTCCTGCCATGATAGAGGTTCAGTCTTTAAGTAAAAACTACGGAGACAGGCCGGCGGTTAAAAACATCAGCTTTAAGGTCAACAAGGGCGAAGTGGTCGGTTTTTTGGGGCCCAATGGAGCTGGCAAAACAACCACCATGAAGATCATCACCGGTTTTATGGCTCCCAGCCAAGGTGAAGTTCGCGTGGCTGGCTTTGATGTCTTTGAGAACCCCCTTGAGGTCAAAAGCCGCATTGGTTATCTGCCGGAAACACCCCCTGTTTATGGGGATATGAGCGTGGAGGACTACCTGTTTTTTGTGGCGCGACTGAGAAAGGTTCCAGGTCCCCAAGTGGCGACCTATGTGCGCGATGCCATTGACAAGACCAACTTGGGTGATGTGCGCAAGCGCATGATTCAAAATCTGTCTAAGGGGTTTCGTCAAAGGGTGGGCCTGGCTCAAGCTCTGGTCTCAAAGCCTGAAGTTTTGATTTTGGACGAGCCCACCGTAGGATTGGATCCTCGGCAGATGGCTGAGATCCGTCAGCTGATCCGTCAACTGAGAGGGCACCACACCATTGTTCTTTCCACTCATATTTTGCCCGAGGTGGAGGCCAGTTGCCAGAGGGTGATTATTATTAACCAGGGCCAGATTGTGGCGGAGGACTCCATTGAGGGACTGCTGAGAGCTCAGTCTGCGAGTCGGCGAGTTGACTTGAGAGTCAAAAGGCCCACAGCTCAATTGGAAGCTGAGCTCAAGGGTTTAAACGGGGTTCTAAGGGTGGCGGCTGAGGCCAACCCTGGGCAGTATCAGCTGGAGATCGACAACCGGGATGAGACAGTGGAGCAAATTGCTCACAGAGTGGTTGGGGGCAATATGGGCTTGCTGCAACTTCATGTGCAGGCCATGGGACTGGAAGATCTCTTTATTCATCTTGTCACATCGGAGCATGGAGGTGCGCAGTGAGAGGGACGCTGACCATTGCCTGGAAGGACTTTAAGTCGTTAGTCAATAGCCCACTGTTTTTTTTCCTGGCAGGGGCCTGTTGCGCCATTTGGAGTCTAAATTTTTTGAACCTGCTCGGTGACTTCGCCCAGCGGCAGATGTTTGGGGCTGAATCTAGTATTCATTTCACGGTTTTTCTCAGTCACCTTTCAACGGTGAATATCATTCTCCTATTTGCCATCCCCGCATTGACCATGAAGCTGTTGGCTGAGGAAAAGAAAATGCGCACCTATGACTTGCTGCTCACGGCTCCTATCACGGCCACAGACATTGTGATGGGGAAATTTTTAGCGGGCTATGGTGCGGCTCTGCTGCTGCTGACCATCTCCTTTTTATACCCTCTGGCCACTTCTCTGGTCTCTGACTTTCACTTTGGCCCTCTGCTGACTTCCTATTTTGGCCTGAGTCTTCTATTGGCAATTTATGTCAGTGTGGGGTTGTTTAGCTCTTCTCTGACCCAGTCTGTGATGTTCAGTGTGATTTTAGGGGTGATTTTTATTTTGGGGCTCTGGTTTATGAGTCAGGGCATCAATGTTTCGGACAACCCTACGGTTCAGACCCTGATGCAACATATCTCCCTTGGTGAACAGTTCTCTGGCTTTATTCGCGGGAGTCTGCGTGTGAGCTCTGTGGTGTTTTTTGTCAGCACGGCCGTCTTGTTTGTCTTTCTCACTCAACGGGTCGTTGAGTCTTCGCGTTGGAGGTAGAGATGAGCTTTTGGGGAAAAGTGGGCTATTTTGTTTCAGGTTTATCTCTTCTGATTTTGGCTTTCGTGGTCCAAGTGTTTAATATTTGGATCAACTTCTTGTACATACCCATGGCTCTGGTGGTACTAGGTGTTCTTGCCGCTTGGGTGATCGACCACCGTTTTTATTTGGAGTTTCTCAGGATGCGCACCACCAAGCACGGGATGAATATGGGGGTGATGATTGTCCTCACTCTTTCACTTTTGGCGGCGGTCAATTATTTGAGCCTAAGAAATGACAAGACCTTCGATTTTACCGAAGAAAGGCTGAACACTCTCTCTGAGCAAACGCTGCAGATTTTAGGGGAGCTTCCAGGAGAGCTGACCTTTAGAGTTTTTTATGCAGGCTCTGAGGCCCAACCTATCCGAGACCAACTCAGGCCCATATTTCAACTCTACCGAGAGGCCAACCCCAGGCTACGCGTACTCTATCATGATGCCCAAGTGGAGAGTCAGTTGGCCAGAGAGTTTTTGTCTGACTTGGCTCCTCGGGAGCAGTCGGCCGTGATGATCATTGTGGACTATGAGGGCAGAAGACTTGCCGTTGAGAGCCCCATGGGCGAGCAGGAAATCACCTCGGCTTTGATTCGGGCCAGTCGGTCTGTGAACACTAAAATTTATTTTTTAAGTGGTCATGGCCAGCCCGAGCTGGATGACTCGGGTCCTATGGGCCTGTCCACACTGGTGCAGTCACTTCGGGGGATGGCATTTGAGGTGGAAACACTGAGCTTGATTCAACAGGGAGCAGTGCCGGAAGATGCCACGATCGTGGCTGTGGTTGGTCCCAGGAGAGCCTTGCTGGATGAGGAGATAGAGCTGTTGAGCGACTTCGCTCTGGGAGGTGGGCGTCTGGTCATTGCGGCCGATCCGGGTCAGCGCCACAATATTGGCCTGTTGACCACGGCTCTAGGAGTGGAATTTGCCAATAACTTTGTCATCAACGACACGATGCTGTTGCGGGGCCGTGGTGCAGACAGTGTGATTGGGGCAGGCTACGATCCAGATCACCCCGTCACACGCTCCTTTCGCTCGGTGACCCAAGTGGATCAGCGTTACTTTAGCCTCTTTGATCAGGTTTCTGAAGTCAGCAGGTCCCCCGAGGCTGAAGACTCTGTTGAAGTCACGGAGTTGGTGCGCTCTGTGGCGGAAGCCTACTCAGTGGAGGATCTGGCCCTGGCCTTAGATGAAAGCCAGACCTTTACGCGACGACCCCATGCTCTGCTTGTAGAGTCCACCGGTGATGAGTTTGTGGCGATTGTGGCAGGAGACAGTGACTTTATGCTAAATCGCGGTTTGTTTCAGGGGGTCAACCGGGACCTGGCCTTGAATATTTTTTCTCACTTGGCAGAGCAGTCTGATTTGGTCAGCATTCGACCTCGAATGCCAGCTGGCAGCACACTGACGATGACTCAGCAGAGCAGCCGTCTGGCAACACTGTTAGCTGTTCTGCTGCCCTTGCTTTTGGTCATTTATGGAAGTGTTGTTTGGTTTAGAAGGAGAGGTGCATGAAGTCCTTTCGCTCGACTTTTATTTTTGCACTGATCGTCGCTTTGGTGGTGGGCTTTGCCCTTTGGGATTTCTTTTCTCAAGAGCGTCAGAGGACAGAGGAGGCACAGGCGCGCAAGGTGTTCCAAGTGGATTTGGAAAGGGTGGTCGGCCTAAGAGTTGAGCGAGAACCCAGCCCCCTGATACTTGAACGGCGCGGGGATTTCTGGTTTTCAGAAAGTCCCATCCAGGATAGGTTGGAGGACTTTGCGGTTGAAACTTTGCTCAGGAGTCTTCTGGAGCAGGAGGCCCTTGATATCAGCTCTCAAGCCAGGGGAGGCAGTGAGGATCAGGACTTGCGCTGGGAAGACTATGGACTGGATCAACCCATGGCGCAGTTTGAGTTGACGTGGACGAGTGGTCCTGGCGAGGGGGAGCAAGAGCCTCAAATTCTGAGTGCCGCCTTGGGAACAGTGAAGGCCTATGATGGGCGCTATTATATGAGACGGGGCGAGAGCCTGCTCTTAGTGGAGGACGCCTGGACCGGACTCGTGGAGACCAGCCTCAATGGACTGAGGGAAAAGCGAGCTTGGCGCCAGCCCGAGGTGGTCAACCAAGTGGAGATTCAGCATCGAGGACAGGTGGTGGCTGGAGTGCGTATGAACCCCACAACTGGACAATGGGAGTACACCGAAAGCCTTGGGTTTTCCGTGGAGGAGGACTTAGTTGAAAGTTTACTGCAAAGAGTGAGGGGGCTGCGGATTGGCAGTTTTGTGGCCGAGGACAAGGACCCTCAAACACTCAGGCTCTACTCTCTTGAGCGCCCGGAGTGGAGGCTTGCTTTGGATGACTGGGTTCTTGAGTTGAGCTCCCCCCCGGGGTCAGAGTCTGAAGGGGAATCCAAGACCTTGTTTGCCATGTCGTCTTCTGAGAATTTTGTTTTTTCACTGAGCAGGGCCCAGGCCGAGCATCTGAAGAAAACCAACCTAGATTTGCGCCACCGTTCCGAGCCCTTTGAGTTTGAGCTCTTAAATGTAACGGAAATGAGACTGACCCAAGGTGAGCAATCCCTACAGATCAACAAACTCGGAACGGACTGGGTTGTGGCAGGCGCTGCAGGCGAGGCGGAAGATATCGAAGTGGACCGCAAGGCCCTGGTGGCATTTTTTGAAAGGCTGAACTTGCTGAGGGCAGATAGCTTTTTTCCCCGGCCTTTGCGGGGATCTGTTAAGGCGCCAGAAGACAATAAGATTGAGCTTCTCGACTCAGAGGGCCAGTTGGTCCTGAGACTCAGCTGGGGTCTTCCCTTTGAGGATGTAGAGAGTGATAGACAAATGGTCCATCTGCACTCGAGTCAAAGCCCTGAGTTGATGATGGTAACGGCCTCTCAGCTTGAGGAGCTATCTTTAGAGGGCCTCTTGGAGTGAAGTACTCTCTATCAAGCCCAACACGGGTGGATTTTGCCGGCGGAACTCTGGATTGTTGGCCTCTTTATCTTTTGGTCCCGGGTAGCTGTACGATCAATTTGTCAATTTCAGTTTCTACTTATGTGGAACTGGAGCCTCGAACAGATGAGCACATTCGCATTGAGGTCAGCGACCTGGGGTTTGTGAAGAACTTCTCTAGTTTGGAGGAGCTTCTTGAGGAAACCGCTCCAGAGCTGCAGCTGATCCAGGCTCACTTAAAATACTTCAGACCCTCTTTGGGTTTTGTGCTCCGGACCCGTTCAGAGAGTCCTGTTGGGGGTGGTCTTGGAGGAAGTTCCTCGCTGTGTATCTCGTTGATTAAGGCCTTTAAAAAATGGCTGGATCTGAACTTAACCCCTGAGCAAATCGTAGGTCTTGCAGGAGATATCGAGGCTCAAATTTTGCGCAAGCCCACGGGCACTCAAGACTACTTTCCAGCTCTGCTGTCCGGATTGAACTTGATTGAATATGGCCCGGGAGGTTTTTCCCATCGTCGCCTGCCCTTTCCTGAGGATCTTTTTAGACAGAGTATGACCTTGATCTACACCGGACAGCCCCATCACTCAGGGCTTAACAATTGGCAGGTGATCAAAGCCGCAGTTGAGGGCGACCCTCAAACTCTCTCCAACCTGGAGGCTCTGCGCGATGTGGCCACAGAAATGAAGGAGCTTTGTCTTAAGGGAAACTGGCAGGACCTCCCTAGCCTCTTCAACCGTGAATATGAAGCCAGGGTGCAGTTGAGTGAAGCCTTTGTCAGTGAGGAGATTTTGCGCCTGAAGGAGCTCAGCTTGGCCCATGGGGGCCAAGCTGTAAAAATATGCGGAGCTGGGGGTGGTGGCTGTGTCATGTTGTGGTCAGAGCCCGAACAAAAACAGGCTTTGATGGAGGCCTGTCAAAAATCGGGTTTTCAAACCATTGCCGCGCAACCCGTGGTGGCCCCTGCGTGACCGAATCATGGAAGACTCCTCCTGAGGTCAAGCGCTTTCTAGGGGTGGCTCTAGCGGGAGGAAAAACTGATAAAACTTGTGTGAGTTTAATTGAGTATTTTCCTAAACAAAAGAAGATCTTCTTAAGTCGACTATTTGAGGGCATTGGGAGCGAGGGGGAGGTTTCAGCCGACCTAGGGCTGCATTCCTTGATTGAGCAAATTCCAGGACCCTTGGTTTCAGTCAGCTTTGATGTGGCACTTCAACTGCCCAAGTGTGTGCGCTGTAAGCTCAAGTGTCCGGGCTATGAGGCCTGTAAGGAGCCTGAGATCCAGTGGCTTTGGCAGCAGTACCGGGCGAGAAACAGCAAGCGCAAGCCCAGCCGGCTTTTTACCCCCTACACGGAGCGTTGTGTAGAAGTCTATGTCAGTGAGTCTCTGGAGGAGAAGTTTCATATCTCCCATGCCCTGGGAGCCAATATGGCTCCTCTGACTGCCAGAGCCCATTTTATTACAAGGCGATTGAAGAAAACAAAATGTCTTGAGGTGATGCCCAAGGTGAGTCTGTGGAGGATTGGCCGCTCTTTGGGAGTGCAGAAATCTCACTTGCGGTTTCACAAACATTCCGTCAGTGGGCTTGAGAGTCGATTGGCTATCTTGCATCGTCTGACGGAACTCAATGCGGCCTTTATATATCAGCAGGATCAGAATGTTTTGATAGACAACCCTCAAGCCTTTGACTCCTTTCTCTGCGCTCTGACAGGAGTGTTGTCTTTTCGCCGTCAGTGTGAGCCAAGACCCAAATCCTTTCCAGCAGAAGAGGCCTGGGTGGAGATTCCCAAGCAAAAATTGAGGTGGTAAAGAGATCACTTGCTCACCGACGCAGGTGCGCAGTAGGCTAAGGCTCAAGTCCGTGTGTTTTTAAGAGGGGGAGTTTTTGGTTCGGGTGTGGATTTTTTTACTGGTCGGGCTTTTTACGGGACCGACGGCTCTAGCATCCTCTGAGGAGATGGGGCTGATTCGTCGGGTGACCGTTTTTCCGGTTCAAGCCCCACAGGATCTGGCAGCCTCGGCGGAGGAAGCTTGGTGGGCTCTGAGAGAAACTTTGACTGAGGATCAGCGCTTTTTGGTGTCCTCAAGGGGGTTTTTGCAGCAGAAAGATGTGTTGCAAGCCCGGGCCGAGCTGAGTCCAGCCGATGCTTTAATTTTGGCCAGATATTTGGATGCCCATGCCTTGGTGACCTTGGAGCTGAGGGGTGCCGAGCGAGAGCTGATCTTTCGCGCCTACGAAGGGCAGTTTGGGCGCCCTCTTTGGCAACACTCCATGTTTTTACAGGGGGCTCTGCCTTTAAGTGAACAGCTGGTCCCTGCGGCTCGGAGGCTGATGCGTGGCTTTATCTCAGCCATCCCCTATCAGGGATTTGTGGTGGTGGATGCTTTGCGGGCGCAGCCTGTGTTTTTAGAAGAAGGTCGCGAGGTGTTCTATGCTGAGGTGGGAGCCTCTGCCCAAGTGGATGTGGGAGACAGTGTTCAGCTCTTAAGGCTTGAGATGCAGTCCTTGGAAAGGCTCTTTGAGGGAGGGGCTCAGGCCAGAGCCTTTGCCGAGGGCCGAGTGGTATCTAAAGAGGGGCGACTCATTAAGGTGGAGCTGGTGAGAGTCTTGGAAGGGGCCTCAGTGGAAGCAGAGTCTCTGCTGCGCATTCCGAGGGAGGTGAGTCGTTTGCAACAAAGCTATGCTCTCAGGGAGTCTCTGGGTGGTCTTATGGACCCTCAATACCTGTCTCCTGAGCGCAGTCGGACCCGCCAGTTGGAAGAGGAGAGAAAACCTCTTGTCACTTCCTTGAGCTTTATCCTTGGGTTGGCTCTGTTTTTTCTGTTTTGATATGGCGGCACACTCCAGGTCGGCAATCTCCATCCCCACGCCCCCAAGCGTACAGTTCATGGGACTGTTTCAGTGGGGAGTCCTGTAGGCTCCTGGCTTCCAGAGAGGCATTCAGGCTTAAGGCAAAAGTTCCTGAAGCCAATACGCCTGTGACAAGAATGGAATTAACAATTAACTTTAAGTGTTTCATGAAGACCTCTTTTGCCTAAGCTCACATCAGCCTATATTCAAAAACAAGGCCAAGGCTCAAATCAATTTAAATTCACTTTTAGGGCCTTTTCGATTCAAAACGGTGTCAAAATGCTCCTGATTTTGAGAAAAAATTCCAAGTGGTATCAAGTTGCCCTTTCCTTGGCTCTCAGCTCCTGGCTTTGGCGGTGGCTTCGAGTGACCTTGTGGTCAAACAGGGGGGCCAGGGAGTCTATTTTTTGGGGAGCCCTTTGGTGGGTGGCCAGCCAGGTCTCCGGGCTTTCCATACAGAGAAACACCTTCCAGTGGGGGCTGTGCTCCTTAAAGCGACCAAGTACAAAATTAAACATCTCCTGGCGAAGCTCCAGGGGGTAGCGCAGCTTGCCGTCCTTGCCAGTGAACATCTCGGCCTGATTGACCCAGCTCTTTAGCCCAAAGCGTTCGCGCATCATATGGCGCTGCTCGGGCTGAAAGCGCAAAGCTCCTAGGGATAGGTAGGGGATGCTCTCTGGCCGAAAGCGACTGGTCAGTTCATCAACCAGAGCCGAGTAGTTCTCTCTCCAATCCTCATGCCAGATCATGGGGTCCATGTGGAAGGCCACTTGAAAGCCCTTGTCTAGGCAGAGCTCAGCGGCTTTTAGGCGCTTTTCCAAGGAGGCTGTGCCGTGCTCTTCTTGCTCAATCACCTTTTGGGGGTTGATCGACCAGCTGACAATGACATTGCCCCGATGGTCTTGCTCTAGGAACTGTTCAACAGAGTCTGACTTGGTTTTGAACTCCAAGGTCCACTGAGGGTGGTCTTGAAAGAACTCAATCAGCTGATGAGAAAACAGGGTCAGGGGGTCTAGGGAGAGCGAGTCGACAAGCTCACCGGTTCCCACTCGCAGGCTTTGATGGCCCATGCTTTTTGCAAGCAGTCTGAGCTCATCCAGAGCCTGGTCCAGATTGGAGTAGATCACCAACACGGGTGAGTTAAGAAAGCTCTGCAGATAGCAGTAGGAGCAGTTCATATCACACTGTTGGCCCCAGTTGAGCACAAAGTAGTTGCAACAGGTCAGGCCTGGTTTGGCTCCTGGACAGCGCTTAAAAAACTGCCCCCGAAACTCGGTTAAAAAAAGATGCCGTTTGCTGCGGGCAAACTCTCCTGCGGAGAGCTCGCCAGACACCTCTGGATAGGGTCTAGAGGTGACAAACTCAATCTTCTCTGAGGGAAACAGCTCAATCAATCGCTGGGCCAAGGGGGATTTGCGGATCACCTCATCAATGGAGACTCTCTCAAATTGGTCGATCAGTCTTGAAAGGTCCTGCTGCTGTTTGCTCAGGTTCTTCATTGGCAAGACCCTTCAGAGGGCGAGGAGAGCTCTGAGGCAGGCTGCGAGGGGCTGTCTTCTCTGGCCAGAAAAACCCGACTCAGAGCTTCTAGCCTTTGCCGAACCTCTTGAAAGTTGGAGCCCATCACCTTGGTCTCAAGCACAAGGGCATCGCCTAGCCTCAGCCATCGACCACTGCAGCGGGCCGGCCAAGGAAGTGTCGACAGCTCTTGGTTTTTGTTTTCAAGTGCTGCCCGACTTAAGGGTCTTCTTTGGCCCTCAAGCTCCATCAAATAGGACTCGGGCCGCAAGCTCTTACGCGAGGGCAGAGCTTTTCCCATAAGGAGGAGCTCTCCTGCGATCTCAAGAACTTGGACCCCGATGGACTTGCTCGTTTGTGAGTGGGCCATCCACTCCAAAAGCTCATCAAAGTCTGGGTTGGGCTCAGCAAAGCTCAACAAAATGGCCAAATCCTTGGGGCCAAGGGCCTTATGATGAGCCCAGGCTTGAAAGGGGGAGGGCATTTGGATGAGCTTTTGCAGAGTGAGGCGCTGAGGTTCACTGTCTCTAAAGCCGTAGCCTGCCATGAGGGCCTGCCAATTGAGTTCTTGTTGAAGTGCCGGATTGTGCCTCCACTGCTCATACAAGTGGGCCAGTTGGGCGAAGCTCAACTGAGGATAGCAGGACTTTATGGCCTGATGGAGGCTGTCTGAGCCTAACTCCACTGTAGAGTCTGATGCAGAATCTAGAGGTTTAGAGGCTTTAACAAGGGGGCTGATCAGCCACTGGCCCCAAAAAAAGTGTGGCCAGCCCTGTGGCCAGTCTTCTCTCCAGGCGATGTTCAAGGGGTGGGGAGTATTTCTCACGGGCCTAGGCCTAACACAGCCCCAGGTCAGTTGCCAAGTGATGCCCTTCAGCCCTATGATCTGAAAACTATGCGAGAATGGAAAAAACAGGCTGAAATCACTGGAGACGTGGTATTTTTCAACTACGCCTCAGATGTGGCTGAGAAGGAGGCCCAAGAGGTCTATATTTGGGACTTGGATAAGACCTATTTGGACACTCGCTTTGAGTCCCTAGAGGGCCTGTTTAAGGCGGCAGTGGAAAAGGCCTTTCAAAAGCGCAATATTCCGGGGACGGCCACATTGGTCAGGGCTCTGCGCAACTCCTGGCAGGCGAAGTACTCAGGGCTGCGTGACTTTCCGATTTTTTTTATCACAGCATCCCCTCCACAAATTGAGCGCAAGATTCACGAAAAACTCAACCTGGATGGGATTTACCCCTACGGGATTTTCTTTAAGGACAATTTGAAGAACTTGCGTCCAGGGCGTTTGCGCCGTCTCACCCATCAGATTGGCTATAAGCTCCAGGCCCTACTGCAGGTGCGTGTGCGTTTGGGCGAGCAGGTTCGTTTGGTGCTGTGGGGGGATGACAGTGAGGCTGATGCCATTATCTACTCTCTGTTTGCAGATATCTGCTCACGTCGTTTGGAGGGGTCGGAGCTGAGGAAGCTCTTGGAAGCCCTTTTGGTGACAGGTCAACAGTTGGACGTCATTATGTCGTTGCAATCTAAAACCCCAGACCAAGACCCCGTGGAAAAAATCTATATCAACTTGGAAGCCGACACCGATGCTGAGTACTATTTAAAGTTTGGTCGCCGAGTGTTGCCCACCTACAACAGCTTTCAGGCTGCTTTGGATCTGTTTCAGGACCAGCGCCTCAAAGATGATCAAGTGGTCAGGGTGGCTAAGGACTTGGTGGAAAACTATCAGTTTACCCGTGAGGAGCTAGAAAAGAGCTTTGACGATTTGGTCAGACGTCAGGTGATAGCAGCAACAACTGTGGAGAAAATACTTCCTGTTTTAAAGGAGCGGGGCTTGGTGCATCCAAAGTTCGCCTTGTCTATGGCTCCCAAGCCTGTTGCGGTTCAGCTGGGTGAGAGGGTGATTCAGTTGGAGGGAAGCTTCGAGCCCTGGGTTCCAGAGCGCATTGACTATCTTCATGACTACCGCTGAAGCGCTATTCAAAATTCAGTGGATAGCTGCGCTCAATTGGTGGTCCCTCAAAGTTGCGAAAGCGCAGGCGCTCAAACACCGAGCGCACACAATTTTCTAGAGTTTCATCACCAATGGTGTTTTTGAGAGTTTTGATTTCATCAATTTGACCGCGGGGAGAGATGCGGATGCCAAAGACCATCTCCCCCCGCGAGGGCAGTCCATCGCGCAGATTGTTGGCCTGGCAGCGCTGAAATCCCCGGCGCTGAGAGGCAATCACATCATCAATATAGCTGTTGGAAAGGGTCGTGACCCTCAGGGCTTCGCTCTCTAAAGAGATCTCCGCGGGAACATCTTCTAAAGAGGTCTCAGCGAGCTCTTCGACAGGAGTCTTTTCGGGGCCCTCATCCAACGACATGCCCCTGAGTTCCTCCAGAGCCTGAGGATCTGTCTTGAGCTGCCGCAGCCTTTGTCTTCGCTCCAGATCTTGGTCATTAAAGCTGAGATTGAGGGCACTTAAACGGCCGCCTTGGAGAATAAAAACCTCTCCTGGGCGGGACTCTTCAGTGACTCTCAGTTGACCACGATGAAGCAAGATATAGAGAGGGGAGCCGGGGTCGGCAGGATTCCACAGTTCAAATTGGATTTGGCTGTAATCTCCGACCTCAAGAGTGCCACTGCGGGCTTTCACCTGAACTCGGGAGCGGGGGCCGGTTTCCAAAACATAGCCCTGAAGCAGTGGAAGTTGGGAGACTGTGGGCCCTAGTGGCTGGCGGCCAATAGGTGAAGGGGCGACAACCGCGACCGGCCCTTCACTTGACAGAACCACAGCTCCAGTGGGTAGGAGCTCAGATTTTTTTTGTGCCTTGCGCCTCTGTTCGATTTGGCCTTCCACCCACCTGGACAGATCTGGAGCAAAGTAGCCCAGGGCCACCGCCAGGGCGAGCAAGGGGAGGCCATACTGTAAGAACTTTCGCTGCTTCACTGTTTTTTATTTTGTTTATTATTTTGTTTTTTATTTTATTTTAAGTTGTCACTTTAACACTCTGTTTGGCTCACTCAGATTCAGTGCCTTGCTCGTCATCTGTGAACAGGCCCTCAGGAAGGACTTCATCCGGCTCCGGCCCAAGCCCTCCGCCGATTCCAGTTGCGGGTGGGGTCAGGGGCGCCCTGTCAAGGACACTGTCTGAAGCCCTGTTTAAAGTCATCACAATGGAGATGGAAGTGGCGGCAAAGAAGATGGCCATCCACTTGGTGGCCTTGTTTAAAAAGGAAGTGGCTCCAGTGGAGCCGAACAGGCTTTGGGATCCTCCGCCTCCACCTCCAAAGATTCCAGCGGCTCCACCTTTTGGGTCCTGAAGCAAAACCAAGATAATAAGACTTATGGCAACAATCACATGGACAATAGCGAGCAGAGTCAGCATGAAGGGTCTCTCCTTTTGGAAACTTCTTTTGAAACTGCGCACTATAAGGAGAGTTCCCAGAGAAGTCCAATAATTGTTCTTGGCGTCATTGTTTGGGGGTGACAGCCCTTGGGCATTTGGGTGAAAAAGGAAGCATGGCGTTTATTGTCTTTGAGGGTCTGGATGGCTCGGGAAAAAGCACCCTGATTCAAGCTCTGGATCAGGAACTGCGCAGACGGGGCCTGGTGAGCCGAGTCACTCGGGAGCCCGGGGGAACCCATCTTGGCGAAGAGGTCAGAGAGGTTCTGCTGCGCACGGATCAAGAGGCTCCAGTGCCCAGGGCCGAGCTGTTTCTCTATGCGGCAGGCAGGGCCCAGCATGTGGACTTGGTGATTCGGCCGGCCCTCGAGCGGGGAGAATGGGTGCTGTGTGATAGGTTTTACGCCTCAACAGCCGCCTTTCAGTGTGGGGGCAGGGGACTTGAGAGGTCCTCCGTGGACCTGCTGAACAGCTTTGCCGTGGATGGCTGCTGGCCGGACTTGACGGTGCTCTTGGATGTTTCTGTAGAGGAGAGTTTGCGGCGCAGACAGCAGCGAGAGTTGAAATCAGGAGTGGCTGCGGATCGCTTTGAGCGAGAGAAGCGAGTCTTTCATCAGCGGGTCAGAGACTTTTATCTGCAGCTTGCCAAGGAGGCTTCAAGTGACAGCTCTTCCACTCCATCCGGGCCCTGGCTGAAGCTGGATGCCGAGCGCCTGCAGGCAGAGGATCTCTTGGCCCTGCTCATTGGCGAACTCGAGGAGCGAAAATGGCTCAACTCATCCAGCAAGTAGTTGGCCAGAGACAGGCCAAGGAGCGCTTGGAAAAGGCCTTTGCCAGGGGTCGCATCGCACCTGTGCAACTTTTTGTTGGCCCCAGTGGGGTGGGGAAGTCAAAGTTGGCCTGGGCTGTGGCACAAAGACTGCTCTGTGAGCGCAGCCAATTTCAGCCGGCCTGTGGTCAATGCGGCTCTTGTCTGCGCGTGGCCCAGGGGCAAAGTGAGTCTGTGCTGTGGGTGGAGCCCGATGGGGCTCAGATCAAAATCGAGCAGGCCCGTCAGGTTTTGGAGTTTTTGTCGCTTAAGGCCTGGAGCGGATCTCGTGTGGTGATTGTGCAGGGGGCAGATCTGCTCAACACGCAGGCGGCCAACGCTCTGCTGAAGCTCTTTGAAGAGCCTCCCCCCCACAGTTACATTTTCCTATTGGCCTCCCAGTTGAACTCCGTCTTGCCCACCCTGCGCTCTCGCTCCCAGGTGCTGCGCTTTCACAGCCTCTCTAAAGAGGAGCTGTGGGAGCTCCTCGGAAGTGACACTCCTGAGTGGGTTGTGACATCTGCTCAAGGGAGGCAGGATGTGGCCCAGCAGCTGATGGAGCCAGAGGCAGTGGCTCTGCGAGACCAGGTCTTTGGAGGCCTTCATAGATGGCTGAAGGGGGAGACCTCAGTGGTGGAGTTGATGGAGGACTATGTGTCTGTCCTGGGCTCACAGGCCAGCAGCCTCGTGGTGGTGAACTTTCTCCAGCAAATACTGCGCGACGCGGTTTTTTATCAAAATAGACTGAAGCCCTTGATCCACCCCCATCAAGAGGCCCTGGTACAGGAATTGGCCCACCAACCAGGGGTTTTTGATCTGGCACAGGGGGCCTTTCAGCTTGAAAGAGACCTAAGAGCCAATGTGGAGCGCAAGCTCTGCTTTGAGGCCTTTTTTTACCAGTGGGACCAGAGGATAAGGAGGCATGCGGTTTGATGCAAGATAGGCACAGCCACTCAAGTCAGCAAGAGCTTATTTGGGCAGATATCCACTGCCATATCAATATGCTAGAGGCCTCAGCTCAAGAGAGTGTGAAGAGTGCTCTAGCCAATGGAGTGGAGCGCCTGATCACCATCGGCACCTGTCCAGACGACCACTCCACTGTACTGGCTTTGGCTCAGGCCCATGCCCCCTATGTGTACTGCACTTTGGGAGTGCACCCCCATGAGGCCCGGCTTTTTGATGCAAAGGTGGAGGGCTTTTTGCGCCAGCACCTCACTGACCCCAGAGTGGTGGCCGTGGGCGAGATTGGCTTAGACTACTATTACAATCACTCCGAGCCCCAGGTGCAGAGGGAGAACTTTCACCGCCAGCTGGAGCTGGCCTTGGAGTTTGATCTGCCAGTGGAGATTCACACTCGCGATGCGGAAAAAGACACGGTGGACATTCTTAAAAGCTATGGGGGGCAGGTGAGGGGCTTACTTCACTGCTTTACCGGCACTCAGTGGCTGGCCGATGAGGCACTGGCTTTGGGACTTAATTTATCTTTTAGCGGAGTGGTGACCTTTAAAAATGCCGAGGCCCTGCGCCAGGTGGTCAAAGAAACCCCTATGGATCGCCTTCATGTGGAGACCGACTCGCCTTTTCTGGCCCCCGTCCCCATGCGCGGCAAAAAAAACATCCCCGACTATGTGGTCCATGTGGCTCAAAAGGTGGCCGAACTCAAAGAGGTGAGCCTTCGAGAGCTCTCTCAGCAGACCCGCCTCAACGCGCTGAAGATGTTCCCTAAGCTCAAGTGGTGAGTCTTACCCGGTCAAATGGCTGTATTAAAAGCAAGACGCCGGAGGGCTTTTGCGGAGTCAGCGCTCCAGTGGCGCCTTAGTTGCCCTTGACCATACTCCTAAAACACCCGAAGATTCAGGAGTATGGTCCGAAGACTCGTTAAGCCTCAGACATCACGCCGCTTTTTTTTGTTTGGAGCCAGGGGTACTGGTCATGGGGGACACCGAGCTCAATTTACCTGTGTCAACTTTGATTGAGAAAATCTCTTACTTCACTCCAACGTTGGAGTGAATACAACACACTCAAACCTTTGCCCATTCGGATTTAAGCTTGAGGTGCTCCGTCCAGTGCTTAATGTAAGCTTCGTCAACCTGGACATTCACTAGGATATCGCGGATATCATTCAGACGTTTTCCCGATTGGCCCTCGCGGTAGTCGTCGAGTTTTTTTAAAATGAGGTCCTTGGGAGAAGCCACAAAGACTTCAGTGCCGGGAGCGATTTCTATTTTTTTCGCCGAGCGAACTCAGACTGATAAAAGGCAGTCTCTTTGTCTATGACAAGGTCCTGTAGCACATCAAGAAGTCCCCCCTCACTTGGGAGTCTCCTCATTTAATTTTATAAAATACTCCACGGTCATTTTTTGCAGTTCTTCGTCGGAAAGATCTGGGTGCAGATGAGAGAATCGGGTTTTTTTAATCAGAAATGCATCCTTAAACATTTGATCCGCCACTTCAAGATGGGTCCATTTTCTTCTGGGGGCAGATGTCTTTCGCGATTCTGGCATAGTCCATTTCTACACCACAGGAGACCAGCAAGCACAACCGGCAAGTCTAAAGTTTCAGCCGGGTTGCTGGAGTATAGACGAGCGCTGCAGTTGGTGGAGGAAGGTTCAGAAAGCCATTAGGCAGTTGTTCCAAACATTTAACGCATCGTCTCCTCAGCGCCGGAGAAGCTCTGCGCTATTGACTGTCTCCCCAAAAAAATTATTTGGGCTTCATCAGCTTGAGGACATTACCGTCGGGGTCCTCGAAGACCAACATATGGCCCCAGGGTTGGTCGGCCTCACAAAAACGCCCAGAGTGGAGCGTTGCCATGGGGCCTAAATTGTGTCACATCAGGGGCTAGCAAAATAAGCAAGTTAGAGCTCATCAAGAGAGCAAAAGCTAAAAAGGAGTCAGCTGTGGGTGGAGTGAGTCCAGTTCGAGTGGGAATCAATGGTTTTGGGCGCATTGGCCGGGTGCTGATGCGAGCGGGCCTAGAAAAAGTCAACATTGTGGGTATCAACGATCTGGGTGGACCAGAGGGTTCAGCCCACTTGCTCAAATACGACAGCAACTATGGGCGCTGGGATAAGGATGTTCAAGTGGAGGGCCAGAACTTGGTGGTCAATGGGCAAAAGATCCCCGTCTCCTCCACGCGCAATCCGGCCGAGATTCCCTGGAAGGACTGGGGAGTGGATGTGGTTCTAGAGTGCACGGGCGCCTTTAAGGACAAAGAGCAGTTTATGCTGCACATTCAAGGGGGAGCCAAAAAGGTTTTGGTTTCCGCTCCCGCTGCAGGTGCCGATGTCACCTTGGTCTATGGGGTGAACCATCAGGACTACAAGCCCTCCGAGCATCAGGTGATCAGCAATGCCTCCTGCACCACCAACTGTCTGGCTCCGGTGGCCAAGGTGCTCCATGAGGAGTTTGGCATTGAGCATGGCATGATGACCACCATTCACTCCTACACCAACGATCAGCAGGTTTTGGATGCCCCTCACAAAGACCTTCGCCGGGCAAGGGCTGCCGCACTGTCCATGATTCCCACCACCACAGGAGCCGCCAAGGCCGTGGGCTTGGTTTTGCCTGAACTCAAGGGCAAAATTGACGGCATTGCCGTCCGAGTTCCGACACCGACGGTGAGTTTGGTGGACCTGGTTTTTCAAACACAGAAGGAGATATCCAAGGCCTCTATCAACGAAGCGCTTATGAAGGCCTCTCAGGGGAGCTTAAAAGGGGTGCTGGCCTGTGAGGCTGAGCCTCTGGTGAGTGTGGACTTTAAGGGGCATCCGGCCAGCTCCATTGTGGACCTGGATAGCAGCATGGCCATGGGCTCGCACTTAGGCAAAGTCTTTTCTTGGTATGACAACGAGATGGGCTTTTGCCATCGTATGCTGGATATGGCTCAGTATCTGGCCGAGCAGGGGCTGTAATTTTATGGCCAAAGCACTAGAGGGCATTAAGTCCATTGAGGACTTTTCCCTAGAGGGAAAAAAAGTTTTTTTGCGCTTAGATTTAAATGTCCCCTTGGACAAACAGGGGCAGATCACTGACGACACCCGCATTCGCGCAGCCCTTCCCACCATTCGCTATGCTCTGGAAAAGGGAGCCAAGCTGGTGTTGGCCTCTCATCTCGGGCGTCCTAAGTCTGAAGAGGACCGCAAGAGGCTTTCTCTGGAGCCAGTGGCCGAGAGACTGGGCGAGTTGCTCAGTGTGGACGTGGCCTTGGTGGAAGATGTGGCCGGAGAAGCCCCCAAGGCTCTGTTGTCTGGACTCAAGCGCCAGCAGCTGATTTTGCTGGAGAACCTGCGCTTTGAGGCGGGCGAGGAGAAAAATGACTCAGGGTTAGCCCACCGCCTGGCTTCCTATATTGATATTTACATTAACGATGCCTTTGGGGCCAGTCACCGAGCTCATATGAGCATTTCGGCTTTGCCCGCATTGATCGAAAAGCGGGGCATGGGCTTTTTAATGAAAAAAGAAATCGAGATGCTGGAAAAAGTCAAAGCCACGGCCGAGCGCCCCTATTGGACAGTGCTCGGTGGAGCCAAGGTCAGTGACAAAATAAAAGTCATTGAAACGCTGATCGACAAAGTGGATGGATTTTTAGTGGGCGGGGCCATGGCCTACACCTTTTTGAAGGCTCAGCAAGTGCCGGTGGGCAAATCCTTGGTGGAAACGGATTCTCTGCGCTTTGCCTCAAGCCTGATGGAGAGGATGGAAGCTCGGGGTAAAAACTTTTTGCTGCCAGTGGACCATGTGGTGACTACTTCCCTCGACGAGGGAGCCGAAGTGCGAGTGACGGCCGATCGGCGCATTGAGGAGGGCTGGATGGGAGTGGATATTGGTCCCAAAACCCGTGAGCTTTTTGCTGAGGCTCTTAAAGGGGCCAAGACTGTTTTTTGGAACGGACCCATGGGCATTTTCGAGACTCCGGCTTTTGCCGTCGGCAGCTTTGCGGTGGCCCAGGCTTTGGCTGAGTCCTCGGCTCTGACTATTGTGGGTGGAGGGGATAGTGCCGCCGCCGCCCAGGCCTCAGGCTATGCCGAGAAGATGGGACATATTTCCACCGGCGGAGGAGCCAGCCTGGAGTTTATTGAAGGGCGCAGGCTGCCGGGCCTGGACGCTTTGCGCCCACCCAAAACTTCAGATCAGCCCAATGAGCCCTGGACCGGGGGCAGTGAGGTCTGAGCCTTTGGTGGGGAGCAGTGAGTGGCAAGGAGAGTGGATTTGAAAAGAGCTGAGGGAAAACTTTTGCATAGGCCTCTGTGTTTGGGCAACTGGAAGATGAATAAGAGTCCACAGGAGGCCAGGGCCTTTTGTCAGGAGCTTAAAAGTCTACTGGAGGAGGCCCAAACATCTCATGCGGCATCCGCAGCAATCGGGGCTTCAGACAAGACCGCCAAATCATCGGCCACTCAACCGCTGGCCCAGATGGTGCTTCTGCCTCCGGCTCTCACTCTGTGGGCGGTGGCTGAATCCCTGCAGGGAACGGAGATCGCCTACGGTGGGCAGAATTGCCACTTTGAAATCTCCGGAGCCTTTACCGGCGAGAACTCCCCTAAGGTTTTACAGGAGGTCGGGGCTCAGTACTGCTTGGTGGGCCACAGTGAGAGGCGTAAGCTCTTTCACGAGACCAATGACCTTTGCGCGCAAAAGCTCAAAGCCCTGATCGAGCTGGGGCTGACTCCCATTTTGTGTGTGGGGGAGAGCCTAGAGGAAAGACAAAGTGGGCGAACCGAGGCCCTGGTCTTAGAGCAGCTGCGCGAAGGCTTAAAGCTGGCCAAGGGCGATGGTCGGTTCAAGACCCCTGGGACACAAGGGTCAGCGACGCCGCAAGGACAAGCGGTTCCAGGAGGAGGTTTTCCTCTGATCGTGGCCTATGAGCCGGTGTGGGCCATTGGCACAGGTCAGGTGGCCACAGTCGAGCAGGTCGGCGAAGTCCATCAGCTTTTGCGCCAGGAACTGGATCAGCTTTTGGGCTCCGAGCTCAGTCAAAATATTCCCTTGGTCTATGGTGGCAGCGTAAAGCCGGAAAACGGAGCCGAACTCCTGGCCATCCCCGCCGTGGACGGCTTCCTGATTGGCGGCGCCTCCCTCGACGCCAAAAGCTTTTTTGCTCTGGCGCAACTTGGTTTTTAGGAGCCACTCGTGCAGTCCAAAAAAAGGGGCTCCCATTAAGGGCTTGATCTTTGTCCTGTTTAGCGGGGTTCAATGCTCCCCCAGTTCAACCTCGCTTTTTTCTCGCTTAGACTAAAAAAGCCCAGTAAAGGGCGTGCTCTTTCGGTCAAGTGGAAGGCAAGTTGTGATGGCTTCAAAAAAAAGGATCTACATTCTCTTAGTTCTTGGACTGATTTTCTTCGGCTCCAGTCAAGTGGCTGAAAGCCAAGGGCGAGGGGCTCGCTCCAGCAGCAGCAGCTCCCAGCAGCAGGTGGGAGTGATGGAGTCTCTGAGCCTATTGTCCCACAGGGCCTTTAATAATAGCTGTCCCTTCCATCAGGAGCGTCAGGAATGGACCGATGGGGAGTGCTCCACTCGCTCAGCCTCATCTCCAGTCGCTGAGTCCTTAAATCACTCGCGAGGCTACTCTCAGGAGATGTTCTTAGCTGCCCTGGCAGAAAGGCGGGCCCAGACAGACCAGTGCGCCGTGGACTTTTTGAAGGCCAATAGCCAAGGCGAGAACTTTGATGACTATGCCGGGTTTGTCCTGGACCGGATTCAGCTTCTGGCCCCCTTGACCGCTTCGGCTCAGCAGATTCAAAAACAGCTCGGAGACCTGGATAGAGCCGAGGCCGAGGGCATGGGTAGGGCTCCCCAGTCGGCCCGAAGAGCCGAGTGGACTCAAGAGCTGCGTCGTCTGCAAGCGGCCATTTCTGCCATTGAGAGCTCCATTCCCCTTGCAGAGCAGAAGGATATGAGTCAGTTTATTCTCAGGGCGGTGGCGAGAAGCAACTCTAACTCGGGGGCGACAGAGGCCTCTTTAAAGACTGACCTACAGCAGGCCATGAGAAGAGCCCAGTCCTCGGTCGAGGAGGACATTAAGGTTTTGCAGCGAGGGGCGACCAACCCCGCTCGCCACCTGAGCCGTCAGATGAGGGAGTCATTGGTTCAAGATCAGGACTTGGTGGAGTCCTTTTTGGGGCAGAACCCAGATCTTAGGAAAGACTTGGAGCCTCTGGCCTGCCAGGCCTTTGCTCTCTATGGGCAGGGGGCTCAACAAAGAGATATGGCCTTGTTGGTTGGTGCGGTGGGAACTACGGTTTTGTCTTTTGGAACAGGGATCCTCTTGCACTCGGGAGCTCGGGGAGTGGCTATGGGTGCTTCAGCCATCAGTGGCCAGAGCCGCTTGGCGGCCGCCCGGGGGATTGTCTCACTGCGAACCTCGCGCATTCTGAACGCCACGGCCATAGGCTTGGACACAGGCGTGGGCTTGGATGCCGTAGATCGTTCCTGTTTACAGCATCAGCGGGTGAATTTGGTGACTCTCGAGCCCAATCAGAACCAAGCTCAGAACTGTCATGGTTTTTCCATTGAGGCTCTCAATCAGGAGAGCTGTGTTCTGGCGGCCTCGTTGACGGCTCTTGGAGTGGCAGGAGCGACACCTTTGGTGCATCGAGCGGTGACCAGGGGATTGCTCTCGACAGAGCATCAGGGCCGCTTGCAGAGAGCGGAGACAGTTTTGGGCCGAAGGCTCTCGGCCCAGGAGAGACAGGCGGTGATTCAGGCTCACTATGTGGGCTTTGGGCAAAGGGGCAGAGATGGGCAAAACTTGGCAGGCCTCAATAACTACACCCCAGAACAGTTGCGGCAAAAGGCGAGGATTCTTGAGGAGGCCGGATTTAGCCCAGCCGAGCGAAGGTCTTTGATGGAGGCAGGAATCACCGGTCTGCCCTCAGGGGGAGTCATGACTCGGGGAACGGCTCAGGCGGAGAGGTCCAAAGAGCAAAGTGCCGCTGCGGCTCAGAATTATATGAAGGAAGCGGAAAGGCTGTCCC
>SKYF01000182.1 GCA_007128005.1 Bdellovibrionales bacterium | reverse complement strand
TCAAATTGAGGTGATCACTTGGAACGAGTTAAACTCTATGGAGCAGGTGACTCAGGCTTTGGGCCATCTGCGCGAAATCTTCTTTCTCACCTCCTCACGCCAGAGCTTTGCATCAGACCAAGACAGAGAGGCTTTTTTTGAGCGCTGGGCCGGACAGTACCTGAAAGAGTCCCCCGAGCAAGTCTATCTGGCGCGGGTAAGAGACTTGTCGAAAACCTCTATCTGGCAGGCCTACGCACTGACCAGTCAAAGAGCTGAACTGTCTTCTCAGGCCTTCGCCCCACTCTTTGCAGATTATCCAACTCACCTGCACATCAACTGTCACCCTCAAGCCCAAGGCCAGGGACTGGGACGAGCACTTATAGAACATATCATTTCTGATCTACGTCAGCGGAGGATTGGAGGCCTTCATGCCGTCACCAGCCTAGATGCTGAAAACTTGGGTTTTTATCAGCGCCTCGGATTCACCCAGATTCAAAAGCACTCTTCATTGGTGTTTATGGCCCTGAAGCTCATACCCTGACTCCCACACCGCGGTCGCTTCAACATCAAGAAATAGAGATCTCCCCGGTGTTGAGTGTTGTAAGCGGCCAGACGAGCATAGTCTCCCTCACCAAAGTAAATATCCACTCTGGCCTTGCCGCGAATGGCACCCCCGGTGTCTTGGTCAATCATAAAGCGGGAAAAGCGCTTAAAGGGAATATGCTGAGTTTTTGGGCGTTGGGCCTGAATGTAGCTCAAGAGACCCTTAAAACTATAAAGCCTTGAATCCGTGGCAATGGAGCGGTTATCCGTCAGAGGCACCATATCACTGCCCAGAGGGGGGGTGGGAGTCACCTTGAAAAAGACATAGCTAGGGCAGTAGGCGTAGATCTCCCTCTGTAGCTCAGGGTGTTTGCGTAGGAAGTCTGCCTGTGCCTCAATAGACATATCCTCAATGTAGCCCTGTTCCCGCATATAGAGAGAAATAAATCGCCAGGCCTGGCGGTTGGTCCCAGCATAGGTGATATAGTGATACTGGGACCTTTCTCCGTCTCGAACTACCACTCTGCCTCCACCTTGAACATGAAGAAGATAGAGCTCAAAGAGGTCAGCGGCATAAAAGAGCTCATAGCCTCTGCCGCGCAAAGCCCCGTCAAAGTCAATCTCCACTCGACTCAGGCGCGCCAGTTCCTCCTTTCTGGGTAGGGCGTAGATGGGGTATTGAAACTCACCCTCAGGAGCCAACTTCACCTCAATCAGGGGGGTGTAGTAACCCGTAAAAAAGGTCTGCTCATCCTCCCCGTAACGAGGATCTTCCGCATTCAACTTGGGTCGGTAAACGGCAAATCTCTGTTTCAGCTCAAAGCGAAAGCGTCTATAGCACTCAGCCCGATCCACTCGACCTGAGGACAGACAGCTTTGCCCCTGACTTGCCAATTGACGAAAAATCACCAGGGAGTCTTTGATCCTACGTAGAGGATAGACATCTTGACCCAGTTGAATTTGCCCCCTGAGAGAGCGTCTTTTGTAACGCTGAATCTGCCGCTCAATGGCCAAGGACATTTCAGCAAAGTCCAAGTCATCCTGAAAACCGGGCATTTCCTCTATGGGAACTCGCTCAGTGGGCGTTTGATGCAGTCGTTGGCCCCAGGACTTAGTGGGGCCACATAGTAGGACCAGAAAAAAGGCTACCCAGCCAACAGCGCCTGCCTTCCGTGGTTGCATTGCACTCTCCTTGTTCATCCGTTAACAAAGGAATTATTTGATTTTCGTTTTATTTTATGGGGTCTGGCTCCATTTGACAACCCTTTGGTCGATAACCCCAAAGATGCTATGCCCTTGGTGATCTTTCATCTCAATGCGGATTCTATCGCCTTCCTTCATAAAGGGGGTGCGAATGCTGCCCTCATTGATTTTTTCGAGCATTCTCTTTTCAGCCAGACAGCTGCTGCCGCGCTCGGGGTCCTCATTCGATACAGTCCCGCTGCCTATAATGGTCCCCGCCCTGAGACGCCGAGTCCTGGCCGCATGAGAGATCAATTGACCAAAGTGAAAGTACATCTCCCCGGCATCTGCCTTGCCAAAAGACTCCTCATTGTAGTCGACCAAAAGTGGTAAGTGAATCCTGCCATCCTTCCAGGCCGAGCCCAACTCCTCTGCAGTCACTGCAAAGGGGCCAAAGGCCGAAGAGGGTTTGCTCTGAAAAAATCCAAACCCCATGGCCAACTCCTCTGGAATCAAGCCTCTGAGGCTCACATCATTGACCATTAAAAACAATTGAATGTGTTTAAGTGCCTCCTCGGGGCCAATTCCCATTGGCACATCATCAGTCACAACGGCCACCTCGCCCTCAAAGTCGGTTCCATGATTAAAGTCAACTTGGGGAATGTCCTCTGTGGGTGCCAGAAAGTCGTCACTGCCCCCTTGATAGAGCAGGGGCACTGTCTCCAGAAATTCTGGCAAGGGGGCGTTGCGCGCCATTCTCACCAGTTTCACATGGTGAATAAAGGCCGAACCATCCACCCACTGAAAGGCCCGAGGCAGGGGTGAGTGGAGTTCCTGATGGTTGATCTCAAAACTCTCTGCGGCCTCTCCTTGGTTCAATCGTCCTGCCAACTCCTCTAACTGAGGTTTCACCTCAGCCCATCTCTCCACGGCCTCTCGCAACGAAGGGGCAATATGAGTGGCCAACACTCCCCTTTGATTGTCCCGAGAGACCACAATCAAGCGCCCATCGCGACTGTCTGGGCTTTTTAAAGTTGCTAGTTTCATGGCACTGTTTATCTCCTCGTCTGAAGCTCTTGGCAAGCTCTTAGGCTGTATGCGTCATCCCTGTACCCTTTGGAGGCTCTTGGATAAGACTCAAGATCCACCTCAGTCACGGGAGAAGTCCGATGAACGCGACACCCATTGAGCCCAATCCGGCCCTGGAACTCTTTAGCTATTTCCGCAGCTCTTCTTCTTACCGAGTGAGAATTGCCCTGCATCTCAAGGGCCTTTCTTACAGCTACAAGTCCATTCATCTGTTGAGAGATGGGGGCGAACAACACCAGGACACCTACTCTGGACTCAACCCCTTGCGAGAGGTCCCCAGCCTACGACATGGCGAGCTTGTCCTGGCCCAGTCCATGGCCATCCTGACCTACTTGGACCAGCTTTTCCCCACTCCTGCCCTCTTTCCTCAAGAGGCTTCAGCCAAAGCCCTGGTGGTTCAGGCCTGCGAAATTATCAACAGTGGCACCCAGCCCCTTCAAAATCTCGGCGTCTTACAAAAGCTCGGTAAGGATTTTTCGGCCACTGAGGAGCAGCGTCAGGCCTGGTCCAAATATTGGATTGAGAGAGGCCTGAGGGCCTTTGAAACACTCATTCAGCCTCACTCAGGGCAGTTTTGTTTCTCGGACACAGTGACAGCAGCCGACCTCTATCTGGTTCCACAGCTCTTTAATGCGAGACGATTTGCAGTGGAATTAGAACAGTTTCCCTTAATTCAAAAGATTGAAGCCCACTGCCTCAAACTTGAGGCCTTCACACAGGCCGAGCCAAGCCTTCAGCCGGATGCTGGGGCTTAGAGCTAGGCAAAACTCAAAGCACACGGCTGTCCTCTAAACTATTTTTTTTATAAATCCTCTAAGATGGATTGGTACCGGCTGATATTTGAGTTGATATGGGCTGTGAGTTGCCCAATAAACTCACCTTCCTCCCTATTGAGAGGTTTATTTTGCAATTCAAGCTCCACTGTGCCCAGGGCTCTTTTTAAATTTTTTAAAATGATCTGAAACTGCCTTTTCACAAAAGAAAGGGGGATATCTAGCTCACTGGCCATCAATAGAAGTTGGTGTTCATTCACCTTGCTTGGGTCAAAGGCCTCCCCGATACAAAAGGCCAAACTGTGATTAAGGTCAGGATAGATGGTAACACTTAAGAGATCATAGAAGGGAGCCAGCTCCAAACCCGAATCCGAGACAAAAAATGAGAGGTTCTTTACATGGTTGTCGCTATTTCCAATGTACAAGCTGAAAGCCACCCAATGCAACAAATCCATCCTCGCTTTGGCTGGAACACGGCATTGATCACAAAAATCAAAGAGGTTTTTCAAGCTCGCAGGACCCAAAATATCCTGAACCGACTCTTCATCACCTAAAAACCTCTCATATTTATGCTCAGGCCCAATATCTAAAGCCTGACATCCATCTATCACATGAGTCCGCTTGATGGCCTCTGTCGTCACCCACTCCCGATCAAAGCGTTTGATTTCAAGCACTCGTTCACCAAAGTCCACAACCTTGGTCTCTGCCGTTTTCAAGCCCACTAACTGAGCCAGCTGCATACATAAGTGCTCATTAAGAACAATATGTCTGTTGGTCGATCGCCCAAACTTTAGAATATGAGTTGAGGCAAGCAGCCCCTCTCCTAAGCCATATTCATCATCCTTTTTAAGAAGGGGGAGTTTCTGCTGAACTCCAGCAATAGACAGACGGGGTCGCCCATCCCAGATGATTATAGACTCTTTTTGGCGATTTCCAATCCTCTCCACTAACTCTGCGTGGGATATCCCTCGAAACTTGGTCTCAATGGCAGTGCGACGAGAAGAAATCTCCAATGCCCCACTCAGATCTCGGCCGATTGAGTGAACAAGGGCAAAAACATTGGCCTTTGAAACTCCTGTAAGTCGTGACAAATCGTCTAGGCCTTGCCCCTCTGGTAAGAGGTTCTCTAAAAACCTCTTCAACACACCTTGTTTTTGCTCTTGATAGGGGATGTGGGGTGAAATAGGAAAGCGCCGGGCTCTTATCCACTCTTCATCATATACAAAGAGGTACTTATCCTCTTTAATGAGATATTTAATAACACCGACTTCTTGGTTTTCGAAACGCACATAGAGCTCAAGGGAGTCAGCCATTCTCACTCCATGGCTTCACTTCAAGCTCTATACCAAGACCCTTAAGCACCTTAAAGAGGCTATCTAGTCGAACAGTAGATTTGGCAGTTTCAATACGAGAGAGGGTCTCCGTAGTCACTCCACACAATTGAGCGGCATCATCAATCCGTAGGCCCGCCTGAGTACGCTTGGCTCTTACAAAGTCTCCTAGGCGTTTGGGGGTCAGGGGCCCCTGGTCTCTAGGCTGACTGTAGACTTTCAATGGGCGGGCCATAAGCTCTCCAGTTGTTTATAATTTATAGGTAATAATATAGAAAAGCCTGGGTTAACTCAAGTTATTTGTTTTATAAAAGAAATAACCCGCCAAGAAGTTGGCCACAGTTAATTATTGACCTTATAAAGGAAACAACTAACGGAAACTACCCTTCACACAGGCACTTGAGCTCCTGCAAATCGAGCGGGTTCGCCGGAGAGGACAGGCTCCTGCCTTGTTGCTCGAAGGGCCCAAGCTAAAAAGACCAAGCGCAAGGCCAGACCCAGCAGAACAGCTCCCAAGCTTAAATGAAGCACCGTAATCAGTGGGGGAGTAAATAACAGCACATTGGCTATGCCCACTCCCACCTGCAACAGCAGAACTACAAGAAGCCAGCTTGCTAGCTTCTTTGCCTGCTGACTGAAGGGATCCTTGCGGCCCTTCATCTCCCAAAACACCCACACAAAGGCTGCCAAAATCACCAGTGTTAAGCCATAAGCTCCCAGTCGGTGGATCACCTGAAGCCCAATCGCCCCTTGAAGAGTTGGCACCCACTGACCATGGCAGAGGGGAAAGCTTGGGCAAACGTGGGCCGCATAGTTTGAGGCGACAAGCCCACCTAAAAGAATCTGACCGTAGATTGCAAATAGGGTTACAAGCAGCATGGTCTTAAGTGGCCTGCTCACAGCCTTCTGAACTGTCTCCCCTTCAAACTCCCTGCGCACGGAAAAATAGATCCACAGCAAAGTTGCCAAAAAGCCTGTCCCTAAGGCTAGGTGGGTGGTCACAATCTTTGCCTGAAGTTGCAATAAGACAGTCAGCCCCCCCATTATCACCTGGGCAAAGAGCAACACCAGAGAAAACCAGCAGACAGCCTTCAGCCAGGCAGAGGTTTGAGGCCTGCGCAGTAAAATCCAGTTCAAGGTCACAGTAACAATGGCCACTAGACCCGCCAAAGCCCGGTGCAAAAATTCAGCGTACACCTGGGGATGGTAGTCAGGAATAATGGCCCCAAAGCACAGAGGCCAATCCGGACAGGCCAAGCCCGCATCCATTGCTCTCACACCACCACCTAGGGCGATAAGGACAAGAGTCGTTAAACACAGATACTTATAGACGGCTAGAAACCTTGCATCGACCATATATAAAACACCCACCGGTCCACTACCGGAACAGCCAAAAACACCAGCACGCTTAGATTGGTCCACAAAAAGAAGGGCAACCAACGTTGCTGCCCGCTGGCTTTAAAGTATTTAAAGAACTCCAACATCACTTTGAGAGCCACAGGAATCACCAAAAATAGATACATCACATTTGCCTTAAGAAACCAGGGTGAGCCAATCGCCACCCCCACATAGACAAACACATAGAGCCCTATATGATAGAGGGTCCTGTGGGTTCCCAGTTGAGTGGGTAGGACGGGAAACCCAGCCTTTGCATAGTCCTCTCTAAAGCGAATGGCCAAACTCCAAAAATGGGGCATCTGCCACAGGAACATAATTAAAAATAAATAAACCGCCTCTGGAGTGAGCAGGTAACTGCTGTTGACAGAGTAGCCGATGAGCACCGGCATAGCCCCTGGCAAAGCTCCCGGCACTGCACCAAAGGCCCAGTATTTTTTAAAGAACATGGTGTATAAGCCATTGTACATGACGACCGTTAGCAAGGTCAGCTGAGCTGTGAGAGGCTGCAGAGCATAGAGAACCAGAAGCCCAAAGGCGAGAAAGCTAAAGCCAATCAGATAAGCTTGCCAAGGGGCAATCTGACCTGAGGGAATGGGCCGGTTTCTCGTGCGTTTCATCTGCGCATCGAGCTTCCACTCCTGAGCTTGATTGAGAGCAAAGCTTCCGGCGCAAGCAAAATAAAGTCCCATGAGCAGGATCAGAATGGGGTTCCAGTCAAAACCCCGGCCGGCAGAAGCACTCATGGCATAGCCCGCAAGGGCACTCATCAGTGCAAAGATGATAATTCCTGTTTTGGTTAGGTCTAAATACGCTTTCATACTCACTCCTGTGGCCCTCCAGCTTACCTAGAGGAGCTCCTCAACACTCCTCAGAGAGTGCTAGTTTGAAAAATACGAGTGAAGACATCCAAAGCTGCAAATCCCCAAAACACCAGTAAAAAGAACACTGATGACAGTAAAATCCAAGTGTACAGAGGCTCGTCGTACTTCAATTGCATAAAGTAAGCCGCTACCAAGCCGGCTTTAAGGGTGGCAATTCCAAAGGCCACTAAAAAGTTCAAAGCTCCAAAGTCAAACTGAGCGACAACAACTGTCAGAACCGTCAATACCAACAGTGTGGCCAAGACGTTGACGTAAACTCTCAAGGGAATAATGTAATGGGAACCAGACGCCATATGTTCTCCTCCCCCCTACTCTACCAGATACAAGAGCGGGAACAGATAAATCCAAATTAAATCCACCAAATGCCAAAACAGCGCAATGCCTTCAATGGGTGTATAGTACCCCGGGCCAAACTCCCCATTGATAGCCCTCTTAAGAACCCAAGCCATCACTCCCATCCCAATCAAGACATGAAGCCCATGAAGCCCGGTCATGCAAAAATAAAAGGAAAAATAAAGTCCCAGATTCGCGGCCTCAGCGGCTTCATAGCTAAACAACTGCCCAGGTAGAAGTCCAGCCTCAATCTTGCTGGCATACTCAATATACTTAATCATCATAAAAACGGCACCCAGAGCAATGGTCGCTGCCAGGTTCAAAACCACCGCTTTTTGGTTGTTCTTCTGAGCGTAGTAAACACTTGTAGCAATGGTAAAAGAGCTCAACAGGAGAACCACTGTGTTTACCGCCCCTAAACGCCAATCTAAAAAGGTCGAACCCTCTTTGAACATTTCAGGATAAATGCCATGAAAAATAAAGAATCCGACAAACAGCCCCCCAAACATCAGAATTTCTGTGCTCAAGAAGACCCAGAGACCGAGCTTGGCTGCGGAAAATTCATGCTCCGCACTTTCAAAATGGTGAGCATGGTGATGGGGTTTAGGGCCACTTCCTGCCGTCGTTGTTGTTTTAGCGATACTCATATGGACCTGCCGTAACTACTGGTGGTTTATCAAAGTTCTCATGTGGAGGAGGTGAAGATGTCTGCCACTCCAGAGTTCGAGCACCCCAGGGGTTGTCACCCGCCTTCTCACCTCTTTTTAATGCGTGAATGATGACATATAGAGCCAACAAGAATCCCAGCCCGATGGTCCAGGAGCCAATAGAGGAAATCTTATTCAAAGCCTCGTAAGCCACTGGATAATCAGCATAACGTCGTGGCAAGCCCATGGCTCCTAATACAAACTGAGGGAAAAAAGTGACATTGAAGCCAACAAAGATCAGCACAAAAGTGATTCTTGCCATTCCATCATCCACAATGCGCCCAAACATCTTGGGAAACCAATGATAAACCCCACCCATAATGGCCATCAGAGTCCCTCCCACCATCACATAGTGGAAATGAGCCACGACAAAGTAGGTGTCATGGAAGTGAACATTGGTGGCAATCGTGGCCAAGATAATGCCGGTGACTCCCCCAATGGTAAAAAGGAAGATAAACCCCAAAGCATAGAGTAAAGGAGCATCAAAACGCACACTGCCACCGTAAAGCGTGGCCACCCAATTGAAGGTCTTAATGGCTGTCGGCACTCCCACCAACATGGTGATAAAGGAGAAGATAATTCCAGCAATCTCTGATTGACCACTGACGAACATATGGTGACCCCAGACAAAAAAGCTGACTGCGGCAATCCCCACAGTGGACAGGGCAATGGCTTTGTAACCAAATATGGTCTTGCGTGAGTAAGTGGTGATCAGCTCGCTAATGATCCCCATGGCGGGAAGAATCATAATGTAAACCGCAGGATGCGAGTAAAACCAAAAAAAGTGCTGAAATAGCACGGGATCGCCGCCCAGAGCCGGATCAAAAATTCCGATCCCTAAAACTCTTTCAGCTACAAGCAGCAGCAGCGTGATTCCCAAAACGGGTGTTGCCAAGATTTGCAGGATTGCAGTGGAGTACAGGGACCAAACAAACAGGGGCATTTTCCAGAAGGTCATTCCCGGAGCCCGCAATTTATGGGTGGTGACCACAAAATTCAGTCCCGTAAGAATGGACGAAAAGCCCATTACAAAGGCTCCTGTTACCAGCCAAATGGTCCCGGTGTCAGTTTGAATGCTGTAGGGAGTATAGAAAGTCCATCCCGTATCTGCCCCGCTAAAAAACAGAGACATGAAGGCGATGGCCGCTCCCACCATCAGACAGTACCAACTCAGCAAGTTAAGCCTTGGAAAGGCCACATCCTTTGCCCCAATCTGCAAAGGCAAAAAGAAGTTGCCTAAAAAGGCAGGAATACCCGGAATGATGACCATGAAGACCATTATCGCCCCATGAAACGTCATGAGCTGATTGTAGCCTGCAGGACTGACAATGTTCTGCCCGGAACTAAAAAGCTCCCAGCGAATCAACATGGCAAATACGCCACCTATAAAAAAGAAGATGAACACCGAAATCATATAGAGAACGCCAATTCTCTTATGATCCAGAGTGGTCAACCAGGACCACAGACCTTTTTCATGATTCAGGTAATTGTGACTATGGGCACCGTGCATATTCAAGCACTCCTTCATTTTGCAAATCTATCACTCTCAAATCGACCATCACTCGAGAGACTTAATGTACTCTATCAGCCCCAAAAGCTCCGTCTCATCCAACTGGCCCAAAAAGGTCGGCATAACCCCACTAGGATAGCCTGCAGTGATTTTCGCATTTGGATAGAGAATGGACTCTCGAATGTAGTTTTCATCACCTAAAACAGTGCTGCCATCATCCAACAGCACCTGCTTTCCAAAAAGGCCTCCAAGCCCAGGACCAACTTTGCGGTCTTCCCCGGGGCTATGACAGACGAGACAGCGTCCCTCAAAAACACTCTGCCCCACTTCCAGCAAACTCAAACCCCTGTAGGGATCAACTTGAAGCCAATTTTCATACTCTTCAGTTTCTACCACATGAACAGTCGCCAGCATGGCCGAATGACCTGTCCCACAGTACTCGGTACAAAAAACTTGAAAACTGCCTGTTTTGGTGGCTTCAAACCAGAGCGCTGAGTACCTGCCAGGAACTACATCCTGCTTGACCCTAAAGGAGGGAATAAAAAAGCTGTGGATGACATCCCTTGATGTCATAATGAGCTTTACAGGGGTATTTACAGGAACCGTAAATTCATTAGTGGTTCGCTTGCCATTTTTGTACATAAAATCCCAGGCCCACATATAGCCTGTGACATGAACCTCTAAGGCATTCTCGGGGAAAACCCGCATTTTATCATAGACCCACCAGCCCCAGCCAAAGGCCACCATAAAGATCACAAAGGGAATAAAGCTCCAGGCAAACTCTAAAGTGTTATTGTGAGTAATATAAAGGGTTTTGTCATTTTCACTGCGACGGCGGTAGCGAATAGCAAAGTAAATAAAGCCACCTATAACTAAGACGCAGGCAATAAAGCTCGCTATCAATAAAAAAGCGTAGAGACTGTCAACATATCCAGCCACGGTCGAGCCCTGGATGGGCATAAACGAGCGAGGTGCAGCTTGGGCAGTGCTGGAAAACATAACTTTCATTCTCCTTTAAAAGGTCATCTTTCTATGCCCTCCGCTTGGCGCTCACGTCGCCAGGCTGGAATCAAGAAGACAGATAGAGCTAGGACGACTAACACCCCTCCCGCCCTCATGATATTATAGGCATACAGCGTGTACTGATTCTTACTCGGGTCAAACTGAAAACAAAATAAAATAATCTGGTCGATAAAAGTTCCAATTTTCCCACTAGCTGACTCCAGCAAAGCCATACGCATGGTATTGGGCTGAAAGGAAATCCCATACAGATAGCGGGAAACCAATCCTTCAGGAGTGAGGATGATCGCTGCCGCTGCATGGGCAAATTGCTGCTGGGCTTCATTCCACTGAAAACCAAAGCCCACTTGATCAGCTGCAGCTCGAATGTTTTCTTCACTTCCAGTTAAAAAATGCCAAGAGTCTGCCGACTCTGGACGCCCGTAGGCCTCAACGTAGCTGGCCTTTTTGGCAGCTGCCAATTCCCAGTCCTCGTGGTGATTCATTGTCATCGCAACAAGTTGGAACTCTTCACCCACCGACCAATCCAGTTGTTTTAAAGTCTCTGTCACAGCATTCAAATGAAAATTACACAGGCTCGGGCAGCTGTAATAGATAATTGTGAACAGCACTGGCCGCTGGCCGTCAAAAAATTCTCCCAGAGTCACCTGCTCTCCACGGTCTGAGGTGAACTCTAAACTGAGATCCAGGGAGTCCCCGAGCTTTTCAACAATCCCCACACCCTCGAGCTCTGGAGGGACTTCATGGGCCAAAGCTGATGTGGTATTTTGAACGTAAGCCAGTGCAGGAGAAGTCTTAAGGGCTGATAGTAAGAACAAGGAGACGACAGCTAATGTCAGGCCCAGGGACCGAGCCATCAACACTGAAGCCTTTCTTCCTATTTCTACCATGATTCGACTTGCCTCTCTGCCGCACATTAAACTTTAACTGACTCCACCAGTAAACCCTAAAGAGACCTAGAAAACTCTTCGAGCTCCTGAAGGTCATCTTCAGGTTTGTTCTCCGCAATGGAACGCATAAAATGCACCAGTCCCCACAAGTCTTCCTTGGGGAGGTGAGCAAAGGCGGCCATCGAAGTTCCAGGAACTCCATTCAAAAGAGTTTGGTAGAGGGCCACTGAGGTGCCGCCTTGAGACCAGGGTCCCGTCACCAAATTCGCTGGAGGGGGAACCAGCCCTCCCGCAGCCACACCATCTCCTCTTCCACCCGCTCCATGGCACATAGCGCAATTGGCTTGATAAACTCTTCCCCCGTGGGCAATCAGGGCCTCAGTAGACCTCCAAAGGTCTGTAGCTGTGGAAAGATCCACCGCGGCATCAACTTCTTCCTCGGCTTGCCCGAGAAGGATTGCGGCCCCTGAGTCAGACTCCTGAGGAACTTCTCTGAGGTCGACTCCCTTGTTGATCATGACGATATAGACAAAGAATGCCAGGGAAAAGACCATTGAGAAGACAAAGGCCATAAACCCGCCGCGATTAAATTCATCACCTGTTTGCATGATATCTTACCAAAGTGTTAAATTTTTATTAGAGTTCTCTTTTGTCGCGGGTATCTTTTTTCAAAGGAAGCGTTAGATGTCAAACAATCTTAGCCTTGGCAAATCAATCTCAGTCTCTGTTTTTATCTGGATCACGGCCTTAGTGACTTCATGCGCAACAAAGCCCCATCAAGCCCTTGAGCGACTGGAAGTGGGCATGGACAAGTCCCAGGTGGTAGAGCTTCTTGGCGCCCCCCAGAGAAGTCATCGACAAAGAGGCCATGACCTATGGGTCTACGAATACCTTCAAGATGGACAGCCTCTGGTGACCAGGGTGACTTTTTCCCAGGGACGTGTTGCTAATATTCAGACTCTACGCCAAGCAGATCTGGAAGCACAAAGACGGCTTCGGCAGAGCCAAAGCCTCGAGGAGTTTGAGAAAGAGGCACAGAAGCTGAGTCCCGAAGAGCGCTCCCGGCTCCTTCAAAGCCCCTCAGCTCCCATCCAGCCCGATGAAGATCTCGAGGAATGAATCCACTAAGTTTCAGCGTGAGAGTTTAAGGCGGGGGCGGGACTTCTCCAAATCTGGCTCTGAAGCCGGCCTTCGTCCAGATCCCTGCGCCTCTCCTTCAGCCTGCTGATGTTCGGCCTCTTCCTGCTCACGCAGGACAGAGCCATAGTGACGCAAAAATGTTTCCTGGACTCTATCTAGACGCGCGTCCAAACTTGAGCTCTGCTCCAACTCCTCCATGGAGGGGGGGCGCCGAGGCCCAAAAAGCAAATCAATCTCTTGCCCCTGAGCGGGAAAGCGAAAGCGAATCTCATTGCGCAGTCGGTTGTATTCGGCCACCTGCTCTCGGGTCTGCTGGTGCTCCTCAACCATTTGCTCAATGAGGACTTCTCTCTCTTTGGGGCTCCGAGATGCATTTTTTTTATTTACTAAATCCTGCAGTCGCTCAGTTGCCTCCTCCACCCTAGATTCCAATGAGCTGAGTTGACCCATCAGACGCTGGTATTCTGCACTGTTGCCTGAGGAATTTGCTGCCTGAAGGGGGGGCGTAGAAAAAAGCCCCATAAGCAGCCCTACCACAGTAGCCAGGACGGCTGATTGATTGAGATGATAAAGATTAAATCTGATGAATGGCATACTGCTCCCAACTGATCTGTAAGCTGCGTTCACGAAGTCTGCGAATGAGCAAAACAGCTTTGACTGCTGGCACATCCTTGAGCATCAAACGGCCTTGATCTATTGACCGCAGCAGCTCATCTTTATCCCATATCAATTTCTTGTCTTCTAGGGCCTCTGAGAGGTGGTGGCGCAAGTCGACTGAATCAATGCCCTCGATGAGAATATTGAATCTCAGCAGTCCATCTTTGCCTTGAGATAAAGACGAGTTGGCAAAGTCCGACAGGTCTACAAAACCCTCTGGTGCCTTTGGTAGCTCCTCTTGTAGCGGTTCCTCCTGCAGCGGTTCCTCCTGCAGTGGTTCCTCCTGTGGCAGATCCTCCTGTGGCAGATCCTCTTGCGGATGCTCGTGCTCAGAAGTAAAGTGGTCCTCGCCAAAAACAGGTTCGTGGGGAAGAGTAGAAAAACCCTGATCTACTTCCTGCTGAGGAAGGTCCGTTTCAGGTGTATCGAGTGTGTCAGGGCTTTGTGTGGGTTGAGCCGAGGAAGCCACAACCTGGCCATCGATATCAATAAACAAAGGTGCATTGCAGCCAGGACAGTCAATAAGACCAAAGTCATCCTCAAGAGCTGTCTGGCACAAAGGGCAGTTGGGCATAGCCCAATTATCGCTTCTTTCGCCCTTTCTTTTCAAGGCGGCGTCGTTGCTCCCTGTTCAACTTAGGACCTTCATCTCGCCGAGGTCTAGGGGTAAAACCTCCCCCTGCCCCCATCTGAGGTTCAGGCCGAGATTCTGCTGGTCCGGGCATGGAACCAAAGGCTCCCACCTCAGACTCGTCGGGCCCGGAGTAATTGTAAGCCGAGTCATCGTATTGCCTTTGCGGAGCCAAACTGCGCTGAGCAGACTCTGGAGCCACCAGTTGAACTTTAAACAGCTTCTCCACACACTCATTGCGAATCAACTGATTGAGCTCCTCAAAAGTTCTGTAGGCCTCTTTTTTGTATTCAATCAAGGGGTCCTTCTGCGCATAGGCCCGGAGATTAATTCCCTCTTTCAGACGATCCACGCGCTCTAGATGATCCTTCCAACGCATATCAATGGTCTGAAGTAAAACCATCCGCACAACTTGACCAAAGAACTCACCCAACTCCTTTTTCTGGACTTCGTAGGCCTTAACCACTGTGTCTTTCACCACTTGAATAAGCTTTTCTGGAGTCAGCTGATCCCGAGGCCCAAAATCGATGTGCAGACCAAACTGTTTATTGAGCGCCGTCTGCAAGCCCGCCAAATCCCACTGCTCTGGCTTTTGGTTGTCGGGTGCAAAAAAATCTAGCCAATAGGAACTCACATCCCCCATCATCTCCCGAAGCATGGCATCTGGATCCTCACCTTTCAGCACCTCGCGGCGCAGGGTGTAGATCACGGAGCGCTGCTGATTCATCACATCGTCATACTCAAGTAGATGTTTTCGAATATCAAAGTTATGCCCCTCGACCTTGCGCTGTGAGCCCTCGATGGCCCTGGATACCATGCGCGCCTCAATGGGCTCATCCTCGGGAACTCGCAAGGTGTTCATGATGCGTTGAATGCGCTCTCCGTTGAAGATCCTCATCAGGTTGTCTTCTAAAGACAAATAGAAGCGGGACTCTCCAGGATCTCCCTGACGACCGGATCGACCTCTCAACTGGTTGTCGATACGGCGAGATTCATGGCGCTCGGTACCGATAATGTAAAGGCCTCCTGCCACAAGAACTTCTTGCTTTTCTTTTTCACAGAGTTCTCGGTAGCGCTGAAGGATCTGCTCGGCCTGCTCTGGGGTGGTGTTCTCGTTGATCTCTCGACGAGCTAAAAACTCAGGGTTGCCCCCAAGCACAATATCCGTTCCGCGACCAGCCATATTTGTGGCGATGGTGACGTTGTTCTTGCGGCCGGCTTGAGCCACGTACTCGGCCTCTTTTTCATGGTGACGAGCATTGAGAACGTTGTGGGTCACACCCTCTTCTTTGAGCATGCGACTGAGCTTTTCAGACTTCTCAATACTCACCGTACCGACCAGAACAGGCTGCCCTTTCTCCGCCCTCTCGCGAATGTCCTCGGCAATGGCTTTAAATTTGGCCCGTTCTGTTTTGTAGACCACATCCTGGCGGTCAAGACGCTGGATGGGTTTATTGGTGGGAATCACTTGAACATCGAGGTTGTAGATTTTTTTGAACTCGACAGCCTCGGTCTCGGCCGTCCCCGTCATTCCAGCCAGTTTGTTGTACATCCGAAAATAGTTCTGGAAGGTGATGCTCGCCAGCGTCTGGTTCTCGTTTTTTACCCTGACACCCTCTTTGGCCTCAATCGCCTGATGCAGACCATCGCTCCACCGCCGCCCCGGCATCAAGCGTCCGGTGAACTCATCGACAATGACAATCTCCCCTTCCTTAACCATGTAATCTACATCTCGATGAAAGAGGTGATGAGCCTTTAAGCCCTGATAAATGTGGTGAAGCAACTCAATGTGCCTGGGGTCATAGAGGTTCTCCAGGTTGAGCAGTTCCTCCACCCGGGCGTTGCCCTCATCGGTCAAAGACACCGTTTTGGACTTCTCCTCCATAGTGAAGTGAGTGTCTCTCTCTAGACGAGGAATAATTTTATTCACCTCGTGGTACTTTTCTGTGGAGTCTTCCTTGGGCCCGGAAATAATTAAGGGTGTGCGCGCTTCATCGACTAGAATTGAATCACACTCATCCACAATGGCAAAGTTCAACTCTCGCTGCACATAGTGCTCTAAATCAAACTTCATATTGTCGCGCAAATAGTCAAAACCAAACTCATTGTTGGTCCCGTAGGTGATATCAGCAGCATAAGCCTGCTTGCGCTGAAGATCATTGAGTTCGTGGACAATGGTTCCTGTGCTCAGGCCCAAAAAATTGTAGAGTTGCCCCATCCAGGCCGTATCCCGCTTGGCCAAATAGTCATTGACTGTCACAACATGGACACCTCGGCCGCTCAGCGCATTCAAATACACCGGCAGAGTCGCAACCAGGGTTTTCCCCTCCCCTGTCTTCATTTCAGCAATGGCCCCCCGATGCAGAACAATCCCCCCAATCATCTGCACATCGTAGTGCCTCATCCCCAAAGCTCGCTTAGAGCCCTCTCGACAGACGGCAAAAGCTTCGGGAAGAAGATCGTCCAGGCTCTCCCCCTTTTCCAAGCGCTCCTTGAACTCCACGGTCTTAGCCTTGAGTCGATCGTTGTTGAGGCCCACCAGTTTGGGCTCAAAGGAGTTGATCTGCTCCACTAAGGGGCTGATCTTTTTCATGTCCCTATCATGTTTGGTGCCAAATACCTTGGTCAAAAATTGAATCATAGCTTCCAACCATAGCCTCTAACCGAGATCCTGTCTACGCTCTGCTTGAGTCCACCTCAAGCCCCTCACTGCATAAGCTCTGATGTCCCGCCCTCTTTCCAAAAGCCTAATAGCGCTTCGCGTTGTCGCCGCTCTGGCGCAAGCCCTCGTAGACGACCACAGCCACTGCAGTGGCTAAGTTGAGGCTGCGCACAGGACCCGGCATAGGAATGGTCAGAGTCTGATCCGGAAACCTTTTTAGGACAGAGGGGTCCAGGCCCTTCGTCTCCCTGCCAAACACCAACCAGTCTCCCGGTTGAAACTGATGCTGAGAATAGGCTCGTGTGGCCTTTGTGGAGAAGAAATACACCCGACTCGGATCGGGAACCTGAGCCCACCAACTCTCCCAGTCTGAATATTGAGTCCACTGAAGATGAGGCCAGTAATCTAAACCGGCTCGCTTCAGGCGGGTGTCGTTGATTTCAAAGCCCAAGGGCCCAACCAGATGTAAATGGCACATGGCACTCACACAGGTTCGACCGATATTTCCCGTATTTTGAGGGATCTCTGGTTCCACAAGGACAACATTAAAGTGGCTTGACGGAGAAGAAGATGTTGGCGAAGTTGTCCTTGATGATTCCACTTTTAAACCGCCTAGGGCAAATAGCGATAGACTTCTTTGCCCAGAGCTGAGAGGGCCAATCGTCGCCCTTTGTCAACAATGAGGTCCAACTTCATCAACTCCCTGTAGAGCTGCAGGTCAATGGGCACAATTTGACGTCCAGTCGAGGACCCCAGCCGGCCAATATACTCGATCTGCCTGTCCGTTAAGGTGTCCACTAAACTCGGGGCCTTAGCCAAAGCACCTTTCCAGTCCCCTCCCTCGATCAACTGAGCCGTTTTAGGAAGCTTAGATGGGTTCAGGGCGTAGGTGAAGGCCTTCTCCACATGCCCTGAATCCACCAAAGTCACCTCCACTTCGACTTTTAAAAACAGGCTCTTTTCGGGCCGCAAAGGAGAAAATCCGTTCCACTCATCCAAAATAGGAAACAGCACATCCGGAGCCCTCACCCTTACGGACTGCCCAGGAACCCAATCTTCACCCTGCTGCAGATAAACTGGATAGCCGACTTCCAGCCTGTAGGCAGAACCCCTGACTCGAGCTGGTCTTATATCCTCCAAAAATCGACTGATCTTTGCATAGTGAACCATTCCCTCACAAAAAGATCCGTAGACAAAAACTCTGGGCGAGGTTGTTTCCATACTTCGACTTCCAATCATTCGCAGTTCCCCCAAATTTTGACGAGTCGGCGGGTATAACAAAGGGCCTGCTGGGGGGCAACCGTCACCGCCTTGCTCCCAGGAATTTTGCCCTATTGACTGGCCGCTTAAATTTGTTATGGTCTCCCCGACTTCAACCCTTATGAGATATGAAAAAAATCGAAGCGATCATTAAGCCTTTTAAACTTGACGACGTCATAGAAGCCCTTTCTGAACTGGGCATCGAAGGGGTTTCTGTCTCAGAGATTCGCGGCTTCGGGCGACAAAAGGGGCGCAGTGAGATTTACAAGGGTGCTGAATACGTCGTGGACTTTCTCCCCAAAACCAAACTTGAGGTTGTAACCACAGATGAGTTGGTCGACCCCGCCTGCGAAGCCATTCGTCAAGCTGCTCAGACCGGAAAGATTGGGGATGGAAAGATCTTTGTTGTGGACGTGGAAAAGGTTATGCGCATTCGAACCGGAGAAATGGATGAAGAAGCACTGTGACAACCCCCGTTGGAACAGTGGCAAACCCTGCAGAAAAAGCCTGGATTTTTTAAATATAGTTTATTTTACGGTTAACAATTTTTAAACTTTTTTACCATAATTTTACCATAAGGAGACTTGCCGATGACCGT
Organism: Bdellovibrionales bacterium; assembly: GCA_007128005.1. Taxonomy (GTDB): domain Bacteria; phylum Bdellovibrionota; class Bdellovibrionia; order Bdellovibrionales; family UBA1609; genus SKYF01. Next base: position 4,981 of record SKYF01000182.1, on the reverse strand, counting down.
TCATGAAGTTTTAACTTTTGCCAAAGAGCGTGGAGTGAAGATGGTGGACCTTAAGTTCACTGATTTGCTGGGGACCTGGCAACATTTCACTATCCCTCTGTCTGAACTCAGTCCAGAGACCTTTGAAAATGGTCTGGGCTTTGATGGCAGCTCCCTGCGTGGCTGGAGGAATATCAATGATTCCGACATGGTGGTCACTCCGGACCCAAAAACTGCCAAGGTAGACCCCTTTATGGAGGTGCCCACTTTATCGATGATCTGTGACATTGTACTGCCAGATACATTCGAGCCCTATGACAGGGACCCCAGACAGATTGCGCGTAAGGCTCTGGCTTACCTCCAGTCCACCGGTATTGCCGACACAGCCTACTTCGGGCCTGAGGCGGAGTTCTTTATCTTTGATGATGTTCGCTACGAGCAAACGGCTTTTGGCAGCTTTTATCAGGTGGATTCGGATGAGGCCACATGGAACTCTGGACGGGATGAGGGCGGCAGAAACCTTGGCCACAAGCCCCGACACAAAGAGGGCTATTTCCCAGCTCTGCCTGCCGACTCCCTTCACGACCTCAGAACGGAAATCTGTCTGGAGCTGGAAAAAGCTGGAATTCCCGTCGAGCGCCAACACCATGAGGTAGCAACAGCAGGACAGGGAGAGATCGACATTCGCTTTGATTCCATGCTGGAGATGGCCGATAAGATGATGTGGTTCAAATACATCGTCAAGAACGTGGCTCGCCGCCACGGTAAGACTGCGACCTTTATGCCAAAACCCATCTACGGAGACAACGGCTCTGGCATGCACACTCATATGAGCTTATGGAAGAATGGTGAGCCTCTTTTTGCCGGTGACAAATACGCAGGACTTTCTGAGATGGCCTTGCATTTTATTGGAGGAATTCTCAAGCACGCTCCTAGCCTGTGTGCCCTCACGAATCCAACAACCAACTCCTACAAGCGCCTCGTACCGGGATTTGAGGCTCCCATCAAACTGGCCTACAGCTACAAAAACCGCTCGGCGGCGATCCGCATTCCCAACTCAGGCCCCAACCCAAAGGCCAAGCGAATTGAGTTTCGCACTCCCGACCCATCGGCCAACGTCTACTTGGCCTTTGCGGCTCTGTTGATGGCGGGTATTGATGGCATCCAAAACAAGATTCACCCCGGAGACCCTCTGGACAAAGACATCTATGGACTGCCCCCCGAGGAGGCCGCCCTAGTTCCCTCCATCCCTGGCAACTTGCAGGAGTCCCTCAGCGCCCTCAAACAAAGTCATGAGTTTTTGCTCAAGGGAGATGTGTTTGGCTCTGATTTTATTCAATCTTGGGTGAGCCTTAAAATGGATCGGGAAATTCTGCCCCTGCAGCAGCGCCCAGCTCCTTTTGAGTTTTACCTGTACTACGACCTATAATAGAGGTGGCTATGGACGATTTAATCACATTTATGGGCTACCACTGGCTTCAAGTGGAAGACGGTGTTGTCACCATTGGCATCAATGAGAATGGCTTGGAAGAGTTCTCGGAGCTGCAGAAAATTGACCTCCCCGGCGAAGGGGAGGAGGTGGCCGCAGATGAGGTCTGCGGCGAGTTAGACACAGACCAAGGCCCCTTGAACATCTACTCTCCAGTAGAGGGTCGAGTCCTTGAGGTCAACGATGCCCTCAGCGAAAACCCCTCTCTGATTCAAGAAGACTGTTTTGGAGACGGGTGGCTACTGCGCATAGAGGCCGCTGACCCCGAAGAGCTCGATGCCCTATCTCAGGCCACCAGCTCAGAGGACGAATAGCCTGGTCACGTAAAATATTCGTCAAGTGCGGACCTCCAGTGACGACAATGGACTGCACCTTCCCTCTTTTCCACCTCGTCGAGGGACCAGATCTCAGCTTGAGCTTTTTGGTCCCAGTCTTTAGCAATAGAGTTTAGGGTTTTAGCATCATCGGCAGAAACCCTTGTTGTGGATTTGACTTCAATTAGCAGATCTTGCTGACCTGGACGCTCGATAACCAAGTCAATCTCAACCCCATCTTTTGTTCGCAAATAAGAAAAACTATAGTCCAGTTTACAGTATTCATTCATCCGAATACACTCACTGACAATAAAGTGTTCAAATGAATCCCCAAAACCATAGGTGCTTGGCACGAGACTGACTTTTAAGGTTTTAGCAATAGATCTCTTCACCCCCACATCAAAAAGATAGAACTTAGGGGCCTCGCGCTGGCGCTTACGAATGGATCGATGAAAGGGAGGAAGGAAAAAGCCAAGGAGCGTATCCTCAAGAATCTGATAATAGTTCTTAACCGTTTTATCATCGACACCAATTTCCCGAGAAATCTTTGCGAAGTTAATGATCTTCCCATTGGTTTGTGCAGCTATCTCAATGAAGTCCCGGAAAGGGTTGAGGCTACGAACCAACTGTTCCACTAGAATTTCTTCCTTGAGATAGCTGGTAACATACGCACGAAGATAGTCCATTATATCTTCCTGGTTCTGATAACTAAACACCTGAGGCAATGTTCCAAACTGAAGAGCGCTCATTAAATCAAATTGGCTTCCCAACTCACGATAGGTGAGAGGATACAAATGGAAGGTAAAAGCCCGTCCGCCCAGTAGGTTTCCCGCCCCTCGCTTTAGCTTTCGAGCCGAAGATCCTGTGAGGATAAATTGTGAACGCTTCTTTTCTATTTCAATCTGCACAATATCTAGAATCTTTGGGGCCTTCTGAACCTCATCTATAATAACCCGCGAATACTCTTTTCCTGCCAGGACCTTGGAAAGCTCATCAGGGTACCTGCCAAACCGACCCTCATCCTGCTCAGAAAGCAAATCAATCCAAAGGGTGTTCTCTGACGAAAAAAGCTGCTTTAAAAGGGTAGACTTTCCGGTACCCCGAGCCCCGAAAAGGAACAAGCTGTTGGATTTACTTAGCTTTTGCATTCTCCGGAACATATTCCGTAATTGTCCGACACTTTCGGACCCTTGTCAATGCCGAGTTCCATCCCTCAAAACGCTCATCAAACTCACCAGCCCAAAGGTCAGAAGAAGAGCTCCCGCCAAGAGGTGGCTGTTCTTTTGCCAGGCTGTCTTCAGATGATCTCCCAAGTAGGTCCCCAACAGGGTAAAAAGCAGAGATGAAAAGCCTATGGCTACAGCAATAGCTAGGGGCTCATAGCCCTCTAAACCCAAACTCACTCCCACCAACATCTCATCCCAGCTAAAGGCAAAGGCAAAAAATATAAGTCCAGGCCATGAAGTCAGCCGGGTCGCCCAACCCCTCTGAACTCGACGAGGACGAAATGCCGTCGAGACAATCCAGGCCCCCAAGCCAATCAAAATTCCCGGAGCCAGAAACTTTCCAAACTCAGGAATGCCCGCCGATGCGGCCTCTCCCAGGCTCGCCCCCACAAAGGTCACCCCAAACAAAAAAACTCCAAAAACAAGGACAATCGGCCATCTTCTCTCGCTCAGATTTTTTAAAGCCATGGCCCCAAAGAGGTTGTTAAAGCCAACAATAATCGCCAAAAATACCACCTCAAGCATAGGCTGAGACCTTATCTACCCTGCCCCCAGAGTCAAAGCAAAACTAGAGCCCCATTCCCACTGGCTCTGCCATCCTGAAGCCCAATATGAGCCAATGCTCTTAGGGCAACTGCTGGAAAAATCTATCAAAACTAACCACATAGGCTGGGCAGGGTCCCTCGGAGATTCTTCGGCAAATGTTTGGGGTCTTTACGATTTGAAAGTGAGGGACCTTTAGACGCTTTTGGAACTGAAGGTAAGCTCTATCCAAGTTTAACTGATTGAGTTTTGATTCGACACTAAAAAGTGGCTTGTTTTTAGCCGTGACCAGAAAATCCACTTCCCGTTTTTCTTTGTCCCGCAAATAATGAAGCTTTAGGTCACTTTCACCAATATCCTTGAAATAGTGACATATTTTCAGCAGGTGACAGGCGACCATATTTTCAAATCGACTGCCCATGTCCTCGATTGCGCTCCAATCATAGAGGTAGATTTTACCCTCCTTTTTCAAGCTGCGGATGACATGGGTGGAGTAGGGTTTGAGTTCAAAGTGGTAGTAAACCTCTGAGAGACCCTTAAGCCATCTCGTGAGGGTGGTGTGCGCACAATCCAAATCCTCACGAAGGCTCTGAACACTTAAGGGTGAGCCCACTCTTACGGGTAAAAGGCTTGCGAGTACTTCAACCTGAGACAAATCAAGAATCCGCGATAAATCCCTTAGGTCTTGACGGACAAGAAGCTCTAGACGATTTCGAGACCATATATTGTGAACCTGCTCACTCTGGGAGAGCAAAGGCTCGGGAAATCCTCCAAATTTCCACAGGGAATCTACAAGGGACTTGCTACTCCTAGAGGACTCTGGCCAGCTCCCCGCCAAGATGGAGGAGTTAAACTCCTCGAATGCCAAGGGGGCCTTGGTTTCAAGCTCACCTAGAGAAAAGGGAAGTAGATGAAAGTGAACAAATCGACCCATCAAACTATCAACACCCTTGCGGTAGGCGTTTAAATGAGCGCTTCCTGTTAAGATGATCTCAAGATTGTCCCCATGATGGTCATAAAAGGCCTTCACCTGGGTTTTCCATCGACGATTCTTATGAAATTCATCCAATACCAGACGTGGCTTGGTCTGGGCAAAGGCTCTCTCGGCAATCAGTTCGGGAGACTTCGTCCAGATGGCCTTGAAGCGATGGTCATCCCAGTTGAAATATAACTCCCGGTCCCCAAGTAAAGACTTTGCCAAAGTGGTCTTGCCACACTGTCTAGGTCCCGAAATGAAGGCCATCCTTTTCCTATTGAGAGCGAGGTCTTGGATGGGTTTGGAAAGGTTTCTCGACTTCATCTTGACCAATTTATCGTCAAACGAAAATTTGGTCAAGACCATTTTTTCTTCAAACGAAAATTTGGTCAGACGGTCGCCCAGTCGCTTCAAGCCGCTTTAGGCCAGTCCATTCCAATCTAGAGATAAATGC
>SKYF01000145.1 GCA_007128005.1 Bdellovibrionales bacterium | reverse complement strand
CCCACCTTCAGTCTTCCCTCTTTTAATAGTTTTGATCAATCAGATGCGGAGCCCTCGCTGTCCTATGTGATGCTGCCGTCGGGCTACTCGCCGGAGCGGACCTGGGTGCAGCTGTTGGGAAGAGAGCCGAGATCTCTTGAGTGGGCGGAGCGAGATAGCAAGACAACCGCTGGCTACTTGAGTGGCTTTGATTTTGGGAGTCATGCCCTGAATCGTCGTCAGCAGACCATTCGTGGCAAGCCCCATCACACCTTTGTGATTGATAGACCCAGTCCCATGTGCAGCCTGTGGCGCTTTCGCGGAAAGGAGTGGAGTTTTGCCATCTTTGCAGACAATGAGCTGTGGAATCATCTGCTGGTGAAGATGCTGCTCAATATGCACTCGACCCTGATTATGGGCAGGCTGGGCCGCTACACAGGAAACCTAATGACTTGGGTCAAGCCCAACAATGGCAAGCTGATCGATCGGGCCAGCCGCTATGTGCAGGAGCTTCTGCGCCGTCAGGGGGTGGAACTCAGCTATGACCGAGTGGTGACAGAGCTCTTTGAACAGGTCAAAGAGCTTAAGGAGAAGGAGTCTGTCGTGGAAAAGACAGTGCAGGCCATTCTTGCAAAACCTGAGTGTCAGCGGGCGTACTCAACGGCTTGTGTCTCTCTGACTACAGTCACTTTGATGAGCCCTGGGTAGGAGAGTTCTTCCTCAATCTTCTCTGCGATCTGTCGACTCAGATCCAGAGCCTTGCGGTCGTCCACCTGGTTGGAGTTGACCACCACCCTGAGTTCTCGGCCAGCACTTAAAATATAGGTGCTGACCACGCCCTTAAAGCTGCTGCCGATTTTTTCAAGCCCAGCCATCTTCTGGCTATAGGAGTCAGCAGTCGAGCGTCGGGCCCCTGGCCGGGCTCCTGAAATCGCATCTGCAGCAATCACCAAAAATGCCAAGTCGGTCGAGGGAGGTTCATCGTGGTGGTGGGCTCTGACGGCATGGACGATCTCTGGTTTTTCCCCATGTTTTTCAATGAAGTCCGCCCCAATCACCGCGTGACCCCCGTCGATACTGTGATCCATCGATTTCCCAATGTCGTGAAGCATTCCCGCTCGACGGCCATCAGCCACACTGAGGCCCAGTTCCGCACTCAGTAGGCCACAGAGCCATCCCACCTCAGCACAGTGAAAGTGTTGGTTTTGGGCAAAGGAGTAACGGTAGCGCAGAGCTCCCATCATGCGCCTGACCTCGGGGTGAAGGTCTGGAAGGCGAAGCTCTTGGGCAATTTTTTTTCCGTCCGTTTCGATTTTTCGATAGAGGTCTTTTTTTACCTTCTGAACTAGGGACTCAATCTTCTCGAGTTTGGGATCTTTATCCTTGGCAAATTTTTCGAGGCTGGCTCGGCCCAACTCCCGTCGGACGGGGTCAAAGCCCAACACTTGGGCCGACAGATAGTCGTTATTTATGGAGATATCCACACCGCAGAGTTGTTCAATTTTCTTTAGGTTCTCTCGGTTAGGTCCCAAAGTTTTTTCCATGGCCTCTGCCGAGGAAAAGTGAATCAGGCCAATGCCGCGCTCTGGGCAGTAGGGGCGAGCAAAGCGGTTGATAACCCCTTGGATAAGCCTTCGGGCCTGTCTTTCCAGATCCAGTTGAAATTCCTCCTGTTGGAGGCTTAGGTCTCTATTGATACGAGACTTTTCATCGTTTTCGATTTTGACCTTGAGTTGCTCTATCAGCTCTCTTTCGTTGACTGAGGCCGACTGGCCGAGCACTTGGCGATACTGATCCTTGAGCTCACGAAGTCGGTCTTTTTGCTGAAGCATTCGCGCTTCCCTGTGCTTGATTCGATCCAACAGGCTTTGCACAAGAGAGCGCTTCTTTTCTAAAAGCTCCTCATCTTCTTTAAAGTCTTCCACCAAATGCAATTCAGAAGTCTCAATTTTTGCTTTGAGCTCCTCGATGCGCTCGATATTTTTGCGGGTTTCGACTTCAAGTCGACTTTCGAGCTCACTGCGATACTCCTCAATGGCTTCTTGGGCCTCAGCTTCCTCCATCTGGATCTGTTCCTGCACACTTGAGATCAAATCCTGAGCCTGTTGTTCCGCAGCCAGAACTTGACTGCGTCGGGCACTCCAGGCCATCACCACTCCTAAGCCCAGGCCAGCCACCAAGGCCCCAAATATCATCCACCACAATTCGACATTCATTTTAATAACCTCATCCACAACAGCGACTTTCGTCGGGCCTGCATTATCCTCTAAAAGAGGGATTTTTTAAAGAGCGCGCAGCGTCAATGCCCCGTTTTTACTCAACCTGGGGAGGTTTTTGGCCGAAGAGGGTCTCAAGAAAGGGGTAAAAATCTGTGGAGGGAATTCGGCGCTTTAAAAAAGGGGAGATTTTATTCCGTGAAGGGGACCCCTGTCAGCAGCTCTATATTATTAAGAGTGGCCGAGTGTCGTTGTTTTTAGAGCGCTCGGGTCGCAAGATCGAGATTCTCAGTCTCACCACTTCTCAGGTCATGGGGGAGCAAGGTGTTTTTGCAAACGCCAAGCACATGTTCTCTGCAGAGGCTCAGACGGAAACCAAAGTGTTAGAGGTTCCTCTGGATGTGGTCAAAGAGCAGATGGGTCAAAGTCCCCCGGGAGTGAAGCTCGTGATGAAGTCAGTGGTAGACGAAGTCAAGCAGGCACGCACCTCCCTGAAATCCTTTAAAATGGAAACCGATAAGAGCGCCTGCCCTCAACCTCTTGTGGTGAGGGCATTTACTCTTTTGAATTTGGTGACCCGTCATGCCGGCAAAGTTGAGACTGAAGGATCCGAACTGGCAGGGCAGGTGGATTGGAGTGTGATAAAACTCTACGCATCGAGGATGTTTTTGGAGTCTCCTGCAAGGATGCGCTCTTTGCTGGATTTGCTTTTAAAGCTCGGCCATTGCGAATTGGGATTTGCTAAAAACGAAGATGGGGAAGAGGAGTTGAAGACAGTCAAAATTCACAGCCTTCAACTCATTGAGGACTTTGCGGAGTTCTATCAGTATCACTACTATAAGGCAGGGCGAAGTGAGATCATTTACCTGGACAAACTGGCTCATCGAGTGGCCAAGGCCTTTGCCGCTCTGGCAGAAGGTCAGCCCACGGATCACCGAGGGGCAGTGCTGTTAGAATATGATGCCACTGTGGGGGATTTCAAAAACCGCTTTAAGATTGATCTCAAAGACACACACCTGAGTGCATTGGGCAAAAAAGGGCTCTTTGTGCAGACTAAGTCCACAGACAAAGGGGTGCACTTTGTGTTTGATCCCAAAGAGTTTTCCAGTGTGGTGAAATACTGGGATATTATTTCCGAAATTGATAAATGGAATGAAAAGGGATTTGTGGATCTCAACGAACGCAATGGGGAAGAGGCGGCCCAGAGTGAAACGGGGACAGTCTGTCCCCAGTGCTCTGGTCAGATATCCGCAGAGCATCGCTTTTGTCCGCACTGTGGATTTAAGTTGGCTGCTTGATTGAGAACGGATCAGAGGGGGAGAAAATGAAAAAGGTCAGTGATGTGCTAGAGAACAAGACAAAGTCAGCAGTTTTATTAGGCCCCAAGATCCCGGTGGACCAGGTTCTACAGAAGATGAGTGAAGAGGATGTGGGCTCTGTACTGCTCACAGACAATGGACGGGTGGTGGGGGTGTTCTCTGAGCGAGACTATTTGCGGCGCGTGGTTCTCAAACAGAGAGATCCATCTCAGACCCTTGTTTCTGATGTGATGACCAAAAAAGTGATCTGCATCGAGTCTGACACATCGATTGATGAGTGCCTGGCTTTGATGAATGCCAAAAAGGTGCGCCACTTGCCGGTAACGAATTCAAACGGAGCTATTCTAGGCTTTGTCTCTATTTTAGATGTGATTAGCAGCTTGCTCTCTGAGAAGCAGATCACTATCGAGAACATGGAAAAATACATCTCTGAAACCTGGCCCTTTTAGGTGTCCTTTTGTTTGCTTGCGGTATAAGTCTCACGAAACCAGCTGCGAGCAAACTTTAAGAAAGAGTCATTAATCCCGTAGTAGAGCAGATGGCAAAGATATTGACCGGACTCAGAGGGGTGGTCCTCGGTGCGGTAAAATCGGGCGCAGAGGTTTTGATTGGGAGCATTTTCAAAAATGGAACCCCTCAAATAGAGTATAGTGCCGGGCTGGAGGGGACGAGGCTGACGAATGCTGGCCCCAAATTCGGACATCTGTTCAAGCCAGGTTTTTTTTGCAATGTGAACGGGCAGCCGAATGGGCTGCCAAAAAATATTGCTTTTCCTATAGCGGGTGAACTCATGTTCCAACAGCTCTGCTGCAGCGGTCATTAAGACCCGGCTCTCATTGTTTAAGTAAATCAGGCGGTCCACGGGTGCCATTAAATAATCTTCTAATGGGCGTGGGGTTGACTCGGTCCCAGTCACTATCACAGGTATGTTCTTGTGAGGGGCAATGAGCCCTTTCGCCTTGGCAGCTTGTTGGAAGCCTTCGTACCAGGCGGCGACATCCTGTGGTAAAAAGGCTTGGTTGATCACCAGAAGATCTAAGCTCTCCAGTTTCTTTTTAATCTTTTTTGTCGTGCTCTCTTCTGCAGAGGGCAGTGATATCTTGACTTCAATTTGGTCTGAATGGGCTGTGCCTTTGAGGTTTACTTTTAAGGATTTAAGTTTTCCTTCAACGTCGGAAAGTAGGAGCATTTTTTCAAGACTCTGGCCTTGCAGAGCCACGTCCAAGGATTCACGAAACAGGGTCTCCGTCAAAGAGTCCTTCATCAGGGACTTCAAGCTATCAAAGGAAGAAAAGATCAATTTGGCCGAATGACCCAAAATCATATCTTCTGGCTCGGGGTCGGGATGAAGCTGGCTAATTGTGTTTTCAGTGGTTTGCAGAAGGAATGAGATCTCTGGAGCAAAGAGGTCAGACTCGTTAGTGGCAGAAATCTCTGCATCAGGCTCATATTCTTCCAGGTGCCTCTTAAGGAAAAGATAGTAGGAAGAGGAGGTCAAAACATCGATATTGTCCATGTCTTGGGTAAAGGCATCTGCAGCTTGTTGGCGCTGAGCGTCCTTGACTTCAAGCACTACAACTTGCTTGGTTCTGCGGTCTTTTTCTTCCAGGAAGATATTGTCTGGGTTGAACCTAAATTGCTCCGGATCCTCTTGGATAAGGTTGCGGTAGTTTTCTTGGGTTTTTAAGAAGCGGCGCAAACTCATAAGGTCAGTCTGTTTGAGACCAAAAAATTGAAACTCAATGAGATACTGATTGGGTTGATCTGGATGGGGTTGAGAGTGGCTCACTTTACCATAGAGACTAAGGGGTTCTGTGGTGTTGGGAAGAGTTAGGTAAAAGTGGGCAGCAAGGCCATGCACAAGGGGGACGGGATTGGAGATTCTCAGCCCAGATTCGGAGAGACTTTCCGTCTGAGACAGTTTTGAGATTTCAATCTCCATGCTTGCTTTTTGATTGAATAGAAACTTAGGAGTCACACTTCCAGGCAATCCTAAGAGTATATCTATCTTCTGTAGAAATAAAGGTCGATCCAGCGGTAAGTAGATGAGATCATCAATGTAGGGGTGTAAAAGTTTGATTTTAGAAACCCCGTCGTCTTCAAATTTTAGGAGGACGAATCGGGTTCGGTAGTCCTCAGGAAAGTAGGAGAAATTTTTGAGCTGTCTGAAGCAGTTTTCAACCCAGGAAGGGGCACTCTTGTCGGAGACGAGGCAGCTGCTGCGGGCCAGGATCAAGTCGATCGAGCTAAACAGACGAAGTTCAGAGTCATCATCATTTTGAGTTGGTCCCTGTTGACTGCGTTTTAGTTCAGGAGTCCAGTCCTTAAAGCCTAAGGTGACATCAGGCTTCTGGAATTCGAAAAAAAATTCCACAGCCCAAACTTGGCCCTTGGGGCTGGCAAGTCCCGCGAGGCAGCGAGCTTGATTTGGGGATTCACGGCTTTCTAAGAACTTCTGCCAGCCCTGGCGAAAAGGCTCTGCAATGCCGGGACTGAGGATTTGAATCAAATCCTTGAGCGGGCGGGCCGACTGGGGGGAGCCAAGGGAGAAGGGGCGGTCGGAAAGGTTTTGGCCTTCAAACCACTGAAATTGGGATTCAGTCAGATCAGAAAAGGGCTGGATCTCGCGCAAGCTCTCCGTGATGGGTGCTTCTCCAAAATAGAGTCTTTCAAACTCTGTCGAGCTAGAAAAAAAACGCACCTTGTGATCTGCGTTGAGTTCAGTGAGCAGGGTTTCAAGTTGAGCACGCAGCCGCGTGTCTTCCTCAATGACGACTATATTGGCCATATCTATATTAGACAAGAAAGCAGTCCAACAGACAACTGGACCTGTTTTGATTTGTCTAAGGGTAAAGCTGGCGTGCTTGCCAATTTCCTCCGGGGAGTTTATCAAATTGGACCCGCTCATGTAGGCGATGGGGCCGCCCCAGCCAAAACTCGATGATCTGGGGTTTGAAGAGGTAGCCGCCCCAATGCTCTGGACAGGGAATTTCCTGACCTTCATATTTGAGTCTCGCTCTGGCAACGAGATCACTGAGCAGGACTCCCCTTTCAACACTTTGGCTTTGCTGCGAGATGACCTGGCTGAGTTGACTTTCTCGGTCACGACTCTGCCAATAAGCCACAGACTTTTGTCTGGAGACTTTTTCAACTTGCCCTTGAAGTTTCACCTGACGGAACAAGGGGTCCCAATAAAAGTGCACAGCCGCCTGAGGGTTTTCATCCAGTTGCTGGCCCTTTGTGCTGTTGTAGTTGGTGTAAAAGACGAGTCCCGCTTCGCTCAATTCCTTCAGAAGCACTGTGCGCAAAGAAGCCTCTCCTTTAAGAGATGCGGTCCCCAGAGTCATCGCGGTGGGCTCAGAGATCTCAGGGCATTGGCTCACTTCTGTTAGCCACTCTTGAAGAAGGTCTATCGGTCTTTGACAGGACAGAATTCTTTGGATATCCACTGAGTCCACCTCCGGCTGGTCGGAGGTCTAGCACAGTTGATTTGTGAGAGACAGCAAGGGAGCAGGGCGTTATGCAGGGCGACAAAAGTGGTGGAAGCAGCTTTATAGAGAATTTTATTGATCAGGTGAAGTGGTTGCAGGAGCCAGAATTCGGCGATTTCAAACGCAAGGTGGGTCTTTACGTCAATCGCCTCGAGGAAGAGCTGAGCAGTGGGGCTTTGAGTGGGACATCTGCGGGGCAAAAGCAAAGAGATCTGCTTGAGCAGATGCGTTTTGTTTGCCTCTACGCTCCCGACGGAGACATGGATGGAACTCGTCGCAAAGTTCTTCAATTGGCAGAGCAATTGAAGGGAGCTTCTTGAATCTCTGAGAAGGCCTCTTTGATCAGGTTTTCCAGGGCTCTACGTAAGCCCCTGATTTCAAGTAGATTTATTTCTAGTCTGGATGAGCGCAAGGCCTTGTCAACTTGGCTGATTTGCCTCAGCTCGTTAAGGATATAGCTTTCTATTTGAAATAAGAAAGCTGGCCCTGAGTGTGAACAAATTTGCCCCCTTGAGAGCTTGTCGCTCAGTTCAGTTTGCAGTTGGTGCATTTTCTGTTGGGCCCATTGGGCCTCGTCCATGGATCCATCCCTTTTTGAGCGAAGGTGGTTGAGGACCTCTTGTCGATGGCGAGGCCAACCGAGGAAAGTCTGTCTGCTATTATCTAAACTCAGTTCCTGAGCGACCAGCTCCTGAAGGACCTGATGGGCCTCATAGGTCCACTGACAACCCGACAGAGGGGAGCGGGAAAGGCTGTTTGTCAGAGCATGGTTTCTCTGGCCCTCAAAGCGTCGGATTCTATTCTCTAGGAGAGCTATGGGCAGT
>SKYF01000200.1 GCA_007128005.1 Bdellovibrionales bacterium | reverse complement strand
TCATTGAGGTGACGGCCACCTACAACCCCACCACCCGCCAATACTGGCTGAGGGCCTCGGTGCCCTCGGTGGCCGGCGGCACCGTCGTAGCCACCAAGGCCATCAACACCATTGATATCTCTGACTTTTTGCTGTTGAATTTGGGCCCTGGCGAAACCCGAATATCTCGGGGGATCCTAGACACCAATCTTCCTGCAGGATTTATTGCTCGGGATCGGCGTCTGCAGACAAGGGGAAGATTAGTTTTTGATTCGATTCTTGCCCGAGGCCCCGCAGCTAATAGATCCATGGATTTTACTGATCCAAAGCCTATGCGAATCCCTATGGATGTGGGGTCCGTCGTCCAAGCTGAACGCATGGTTATCAGCGGTGGTATCGAGTATCTAAGGCACAATAATTATGGAATTCCCCGGGATGATTTGTCCGTATATGACGTTGTAAGACCTCATCGACTCGCTGGACACTTTTTTCAGAGATCCATATCTCCAGGTATTATTACAAGAGACGTTCAGCTGGCCAGAGCTCTGCATAATAGTGTTCTCAATGATGAACCTCTCTCCCCGCTGGACTTGGCTCAGGCACGCATAGCGGCCTACCCTATCGCTTTATTCTCAGATGGCAATAGGCCTATGGACGCCAATGCGGCTACTGATACGGGTCATTATCATGGCGATCCCGATGAGTGGATTCGTTTTCATTATGTAGATTCATCGAATATAGCTCATGTGACCAATGGAACGTGTATGAGTGTGGGCGCGGCCTCTTGTAGCCATAGTGAGGCTTTTCCCAGAGGCTTCAATCAGTGGAGGTCCGATGCTGGTCTTCAAGGAGTCTTGTACACCTCAGATGGAGAGTTTGTAGGGCGAAGGCCCTTGGATTGGGACAATTTTGACAGCTGGAGGGAAGATGCTGACAAGTGTGGATTGGTTATCACCGATTCGTCAGGCTTACCCTCTTATGAGGACTGTGATGTATCAGACTTAAATCTTCTTGAGCGCCATAGGACGAACCCCGGAGTCAATCCCTGTATGCGGGTATTTGTTTTAGATGGAGAAAGTTTGGCGGGGGCCTTGCCAGGATTTAATCCCGTTGACTACTCCAATCCAGTTCTTGAAGAGAGGTTATTGCCGCGAGTGGTCTATTCTGAAGTTCCTTTGGAGATCAGCCAAAGTCATGATCGCGGACTGATGGTAGGCGCCCTGCCTGTGAATGGACCAAGGGGCAACTTGGCGATAAATATCATCAGTGAAGAGAGGGTGGTCATACGACCCGTGCAATTTGATCTAACTAGCCCCTTGAATGTTGATCCCGGACGCATGAGGGAGGTTCATTTCAACTCAGATGCCACTGATAACGACCCATCGACATTTACAGAACCTATTAAGCTCAGCATTGTCTCTCCAGAAGCTCTACAGGTCAGCACTCCTCAGTACGTTCCGATTGATTATCCCGGGCTTCAAGAGATGTTACCTGTAGTGGCTGGGCAATTGGCTCCAGTCTATCACCCACCCACAGATTGGCGCCGACAGGATGGAGATGGCTTCTTGTATGGCTTACGTAGGCTAATAATCAGAAACCTAGCCATAGTTTCTAATTTTAGCTCAGGGCCCATTGAAGACCCCCCACTTTATTTAAAGGGGCTTTGGTCCGGGAGGGGCTCGGGTGTAGGTAACTATATCTCTCAAGCCTGCATGTATGCCGATCCAGGTGATCCGACTGGAGTCGATGGATTCTATTACGACAATCCTGGCTTCGGCGTCATTTGGACGCCTGTCCCTATCCCTGACTATGCAAAGGTTGCTGATCCTAATGTCCCTCCTCCGGCCAGCCCTTTTTATGGGGGAAAAGATGAGGTTCCCGAAGGCTATTTTCCCGAGGTGTTCAATGTGCAGCGTCGCACCGGAGGCCTGATCCACAACAGCTCTGTAGATATATCGGGAGTTGTTTTAAGGCCTGGTTTTGCGAATCAAGACATTGTTGGAAGGAGAAGGCTATCTCAGGCAAATCATAGTTATATTAACCCTAACTCCTCCTATCCCTGGCCGCGTGTGAATGTAAATGATCGATTTGTGCACTTAACCGGCACCCCTTTTTGGCAAGACACCACTGGACCACAGAGCTGTGGAGATGGGAGCGTCAAGTATAGTAGTGGGACCATTTACAGATTTTCTTTAAGTGGTTTGAGTAGGGGCGCAAGTGTCATTGTGAGTTCATCGCCCTCAGACAGCTTCCGCCGCGTTGGGACTTTATATCATACAGACATGCCATTGATTTCGGGAGAGTAGGCCCAAACGCCTTATCAGGGGGTTAGCCCCTGTCCTCATTAGAGCCCGCATCGTCATCATCTAGACCCAGGCCTTTTTTGATGGCAGCGATCTCTTTTTCGGGGTCAGAGCCTTTAACCAAGCCTTCGTCATGTTCTTTCAAAAGGCGGCTGGCCTGCTCTTCGAGGGAGCTATTGGTGGTGGAGTATTGGATAAACAGGGTTTTGTTCTCCACCTCAAACTCCATCCAGATTCGAGGCAGGTCTTCCTCTTGGCCCTTTTGGAAGAGATCATCCAGCATGGTGGCTGCCACATCGACCCCAGTGTGGATGAGCTGAATGACATCGTCTTTGCCTTTTTTGTAGGCCAGGGAGATCTCAAAATTGCTCTGTTTGAGCTGATTGTTGGGCAGATAGCCCGCTCGAAGTAAGATTTCCTCAGGGTAGAGGCGTCCTTCAACCACAAATTGGCCTTGGCTGGCCTGGCTGGGGAAGGACTCTGCAAAGGCCTCTTGAATCTGTTTGAGGTAGTCCTCTGGCAGGGAGGTCCACATTTTAGAGCTGGGCAGTCTGGGTTCCATAAATATCCTTAAAAAAAACTATTCGGACGGCAGAGTTTGACCTTTATCTAAGGCCCCACTATATGTCTAGCAACAGTTTGCCAACTGACTGATAAATGGAGAGAAAATAGGGCATGAACCAAGTCACACTTCAAGCTGGTGGAGTTGAGGCGGGAGCCGAGGCCAAGTTAGGGTCAGAGGATAAGACGCAAGGCGTCTATATCTCGACCTACGGCTGCCAGATGAACGTCAACGACAGTGAGAGAATGTACTCGCTTTTGGAGATGCTCAACTACCAGCCTGTGGCGACCCCAGAGCAGGCCTCGCTCATTATTATTAACTCCTGCAGTGTGAGAGAAAAGCCAGTGCACAAGGTCCACTCTGAGGTGGGGCGCTACCGTGAGTTAAAGAAAGCCAATCCTGAGCTGCGCATCGGAGTGGGGGGCTGTGTGGGGCAGCAGGAAAAGGATAGGTTGCTGAAAGACGTGCCTCTGCTAGACTTTGTCTTTGGAACGGATGCCATTGATAAGCTGCCGGAAATTGTGGCCCGGGTGAAGGACTCTGGTCAATCTGTGGTCTCGGCCAAATTTGAGCACCAACAGCCCTACCATATCGAGACCCTTATAAAAAACCCCGGTGTGTCCACTTTTGTGAATATCACCAAGGGCTGCGATAACTTCTGCACATTTTGTGTGGTGCCCTTTACACGAGGGCGTGAGCGAAGTCGCCCCTTGGCCCATCTGGTCCAAGACATTCAAAGGCTTGTGGCCCGCGGAGTGAAAGAGGTGACTCTTCTGGGTCAAAACGTGAACTCCTATAGGTCCGACTGCGGGGCTAATTTTGCTGAGCTGCTGAAGACCTTGGCCGAAAAGACGGACATTGAGAGAATTCGCTACACCACTTCCCACCCCAAGGACTTCAATCAAGAGTTGGTGGACATCATGCAGGCCTACCGTCACAAGCTCTGTGAATACATCCATCTGCCGGTGCAGTCGGGCAACACCGAGGTGCTCGAGCGCATGAACCGTGGCTACTCAAGGCAGGAGTATTTGGAAAAAGCCCAGATGATTTTTGACACCATCCCTGGAGTGGTCTTGTCCACCGACATCATAGTGGGCTTTCCGGGGGAGACGGACGCGCAGTTTGAGGACACTTTGAGTCTACTTGATGAAGTGCCCTATGAGAGCATTTTTGCCTTTAAGTATTCCCCTCGGCCCTTTACCAAAGCGGCCCGCTTTACAGATCAGGTGGCAGAGGATGTGAAATCCGACAGGCTCAACCGACTCTTTGAGCGGCACAGGGAGCTTGCCTTTGCCATGGCCAAAAAATATGAGGGGAGAAGGCTTGCCGTCTTGGTTGAGGAGTACGATCAGGAGACGGGGCGGCTCAGTGGTCGCTCCACGCAAAATAAGTTGGTACACTTTACGGGCTCTGAGGAGCTGATTGGAAAAACTGTATGGGTGGAAATCAAAGAGGCCTTTCCGCAGACTCTGCGCGGCCACATGGTGTTGGCCCAGTGAGCAAGTCTTCGCAAGCAGGGGCTTCCAAACTGCGCAAAGAGGGTAAAAAAAGAGGTCGGCCGAATCCAGGGCCTATGGAGTGGATCGAGCTGTTTCCCTATGGTGTCAGTGTGAGCATGGACCGCTCAAGACCTATCATGTTGTTTAAGAGTGAGAGTGGGGTTGAGGTTTTACCAGTGTGGCTCTCACCCCTGGAGGTCGGAATCGCCCTGGCCCAGGATCACCGAGTGGCCATGAACTCAAGCCCCCACGACCTGACCCATTTGATGATGAGCCGACTGGGGGTCACCCTTGTCAGCTGCTTTTTTACCGAAGTTCGAGGGCATCATCAATTTGTCGAGCTGCACTTTTCAGGTTCTGAGAAGCTGTCCACTCTTGAGGTTCGGGCAGATCAGGCCATTTCCCTGTGTCTGCATGAAAAGGTGAGGTTTTTTGCTAACCCAGAGGTTATTCAGGGTTCTAAAGTTCAGCAGTTGGAGTGGAGTGAGTCTTTGTCCCCCCTAGAGCATGAGGACCCGCCCTACCTGATCTAGGGGTTGAAGGCGTTGAACAAAGCCTGGAGGAGTTGATGATTTTAAAAGCTAGGGGCAAGGAGCCGCTGATTTCTGAGGGCTGTTTTGTCGCCCCATCAGCAGACCTGATCGGAGATGTGAGGCTGGGGAAAAACTGCTCTGTGTGGTTCAATACCACTTTGCGTGGGGATGTGATGCCCATAGAGATTGGCGATGAGAGCAATATCCAGGATAACACCGTCATCCATGGCACCTTCAACAAGGCTGCGGCCAAGATCGGCAAGAGGGTCACCGTGGGCCACAGTGTGATTTTGCATGGTTGTGAGATTGGCGACAACTGTCTGATTGGCATGGGCAGTGTGATTATGGATTTGGCGAAAATTCCCAAGAACTGTGTGGTGGGTGCGGGCTCTCTGATCACAGAGAACTCGGTCTTTGAAGAGGGGATGTTGATACTGGGGCGACCGGCGAAGGCCAAAAGGCCATTGAATGAGAGGGAGCTTGCCTTTCTTCAGGAGTCGGCCGACAACTATTTGCTTTATAAGACCTGGTATGAGGAAAGGGGCTAAGAGATGAGCAGGGATTTGACTCCAGAGTACGCGCTGACCTTTGACGATATTTTGTTGGTGCCTCAGTACTCAGATATTGTGCCCTCGGAGATTGCCACAGAGACCTTCTTTGCCCGAGACCTCAAGCTAAAAATGCCCATTTTGTCGGCTGCGATGGATACAGTCACCGAAAACAAAATTGCCCGGGTGATGGCCCAGCACGGGGGGCTTGGTGTGATTCACAAGAATATGGACATTGAGTCTCAGGTTCTTGAGGTGGAAAGGGTCAAAAAGTACGAAAGTGGCATGATCATGGATCCCATCACCCTGGGACCGGATCGGCCTGTGTCGGAGGCCTTGGAGCTGATGAAAAAGTACTCCATCAGTGGGGTGCCGATCACAGTGGATGGAGAGCTGATAGGAATCCTGACCAACCGAGATCTGCGCTTTGAGACCAATGTCTATCAGCCCATACGTAACATAATGACTGGCAAAGAAAAGTTGGTCACAGCCCCTGTCGGCACAACTCTTGAGCAGGCCAAGGAGGCTTTGCATAAACACCGAATCGAAAAGCTCCCGGTGGTGGATGAGCGAAACCAGCTTCGGGGACTTATCACCATCAAGGACATTGAAAAGGCAAAGAGCTTTCCTCAGGCCACGAAGGACTCCCATGGGCGCCTCTTTGTGGGGGCTGCAGTGGGCGTGGATGCCACTTCCAAGGAGAGGGCTGAGGCCTTGGTGGCCGGTGGAGTGGATCTTCTGTGTGTGGACACAGCTCATGGTCACTCAAAGAATGTGGTGTCAATGGTCGCCTATTTGCACCAGAGATATCCAGACGTGATGATCGTGGCCGGCAATGTGGTGACAGCAGAGGCCACTGAGAAGCTCTTTGAAGTCGGTGCCGATGTGGTCAAAGTGGGTGTGGGGCCTGGAAGTATCTGCACCACCCGTGTGGTTTCAGGAGTGGGGATGCCTCAGATCAGCGCTGTGGTGGAGTGCTCTGAAGTGGCCAGAAAAATGGGCCGCAGTGTGATTGCCGATGGAGGAATTAAGTTTTCAGGAGATTTGACGAAGGCCCTGGCTCTTGGGGCCAACTCAGTGATGATTGGAAACCTTTTGGCAGGTTCTGATGAAAGCCCTGGTGAGACGATTTTGTATCAAGGTCGGACCTATAAGGTCTATCGTGGGATGGGGTCTCTGGGAGCGATGCAAATGGGCAGCAAGGACCGCTATGCACAGACGGATGTCACCGAGCTGGATAAACTGGTTCCAGAGGGCATTGAGGGCAAGGTTCCCTATAGGGGTTCGGCCAGCGGCATCTTGCACCAGTTGGTGGGGGGCTTGAGATCTGGAATGGGTTATTTGGGGGCGGCAAATGTACAGCACCTTCAGCAGAAGGCTCGCTGGGTGAGAGTGACCCCTCAGGGATTAAGGGAAAGCCATGTCCATGACGTGAGTATCACGAAGGAAGCTCCCAACTATCGACTGGAGTAGCAAAAGAGGCTCTTTAAGGAGGGGATGTTTTGAGCGTAGAAGGTGGATTTTTAATTCTTGATTTTGGCTCCCAGTACACTCAGCTGATCGCGCGCCGGCTGCGCGAGCTGGGGGTTTACTCGGAGCTCTTGCCCTTTGATGCTTCTTTAGAAGAAATCAAGCAGCGCAAGCCCCAGGGCCTGGTGCTCAGTGGGGGGCCAAGTTCGGTCAATGAGCCTGGGGCTCCTCAGCGCCCGGATATCAAAGAGCTTCTTGAACTGGCCCCCTCTCTTGGGGTCTGCTATGGGATGCAGTTGATTTCAGCTCAGTTTGGGGGTCGAGTGGTCAAGGCTTCAGATAGAGAATATGGCTTGAGTGAAATGAGCTGGAGTGAGCCGCTGTCGGCGAGGCTCGGGTCAGACGAATTTAAAAAGCAGCAGGTCTGGATGAGTCATGGCGATGTGGTGGAGCAGGCCCCCGAAGGTTTTCGAGTGGTGGCCCTGTCCGAGCAGGGCCATGCGGCGGCTCTAAAGTCGGACCGCATTTGGTGTGTGCAATTTCATCCCGAGGTCACCCATACCGAGGGGGGGACGGAGATCCTTAAGAGCTTTGTCTTTGATTTATGTGGGGCAAAGAGCAATTGGCAGGCTCCAAGCATTGTCGAGCACCTCTTGGAGGACATTCGCCTGAAGGTCCCAAAGGGAGAAAAGGTTCTCTGTGCTCTGAGCGGAGGTGTGGACTCCACCGTCGTGGGAACTCTGCTGACCAAGGCTCTGGGGCCAGAGCAAGTGCACTGCGTTTTTGTTGACACCGGACTCTTGCGCCAAGGCGAATTTGAGCAGGTGCTGAAGGACTATGAGAACCTGGGGCTCAATGTTCATGGAGTTCAGGCAGCTTCGGTGTTTTTAGAGAGGCTTCAAGGGGTGGCCGACCCAGAGCAGAAGAGGAAGATCATCGGGCACAGCTTTATTGACGTATTCAAGGATGCGGTCAAACACCTGGAAGAGCCCATGCAGTGGTTGGCCCAAGGAACACTCTACCCAGATGTGATTGAGAGTGTCTCCTTAAGGGGAAGTTCCGTGACTATTAAATCTCACCACAATGTGGGAGGCTTGCCCAAGGATCTGGGGCTGAAGCTGATTGAGCCCCTGCGCGAGCTGTTTAAAGACGAGGTTCGAGCCATTGGGGAGCAGTTGGGTATTGCCAGATTGGCCCTGTGGCGTCATCCCTTTCCGGGACCGGGTCTTGCCATCCGTGTCTTGGGTGAGGTGACAGAAAAAGATCTTAAAGTTCTGCGTCAAGCAGATGCCATCTACATTGAAGAGCTAAAGAATCATGGGCTCTATGAGCAGATCTGGCAGGCCTTTTCTGTGCTGCTTCCCGTTTACAGTGTCGGGGTTCAAGGGGACGCCAGAACCTATGAAAAAGTGCTGGCCTTAAGGGCCGTGACATCGCAGGATGGTATGACTGCTGATTGGTTTGATTTTCCAGCGAGTTTTTTGCGTAAAGTTTCAAACCGCATCACCAATCAAGTGGAGGGCATTAACCGAGTGGTTTACGATGTGACAAGTAAGCCGCCTGGAACCATTGAGTGGGAGTAGGGATGTCATTTGTTCACCTCCATGTGCACTCACAGTACTCGCTGTTGGAGGCAAGTTGTCAGGCCAAGGTGTTGGTCAAAAAGGCCCAGGCCGATGCCATGCCCGCTCTCGCTCTCACCGATTATGGCAATATGTTCGGAGCTGTGGAGTTTTACTTTGCAGCCAGAGATGCGGGCATTAAGCCCATCTTAGGGCTTGAGGTCTACATTGCTCCGGGCAGTCGCCACCAAAGAGGCGAGGGGGGCAGAGATGCTCTGGCAACTCCCAACCGTCGTTTGGTCCTACTGGCGCAAGACCTCGAGGGCTACAGAAACCTCTGTCGCATCAGCACCATCGGCTATAAGGAGGGCTTTTATTACCGCCCTCGGGTCGACTATGAGGTGCTGGCGACCTACAATCAGGGTTTGATTGCCTTGACCGGCGGCCTGATGGGAGAAGTCCCCTGGACTCTATTAAACAAGGGGTCAGATCAGGCTCTGGAACGGATTCAGCAACTCAAGAGCATTTACCCCGAGCGACTTTACCTCGAATTGAATAGGACGGGGCTTGCGCAGTGGCAGGAGATCAACCCCTTTCTGCTCGAGGTGGCCAAAGACCAGGGGCTACCTGTTGTTGCCGCCAACGATGTGCACTACGTAGAGCCAGGAGATCAACTGGCTCAAGAGGTTTTAATCTGCATTGGCTCCAACAAGACCCTTCAGGATGAAAGCCGCTTTCGGTTGGGCAGTGATCAGTTCTATTTTAAGAGCGCAAAGCAGATGCAGTCCCTCTTTCAAGATATTCCGGAGGCCATTCAGGCAAGCCTTGAGGTGGCCGAGCGCTGTAACTTGGAGTTTCAGCTAGAAGATGCTCAGGGCCGACCCATCTACCACCTGCCAGGCTTTCCCACCCACCAGGGCAGAAGCCTGCGCGAGGAGATTGCCGTCATGGCCAGCGAGGGCCTTGAAAGGCGCTTTGTTGAAAGTGAAGGGCGGGGAGAGCCTGTGGCCGAGGACAAAAAGCCCGACTACTTTCAGCGCTTAGAGTATGAGCTCTCGGTGATCGAGGGGATGGGGTTTTCTGGTTACTTCCTGATTGTGCAAGATTTTATTCGCTGGGCAAAGGAGCAAGATATCCCTGTGGGCCCAGGGCGAGGATCAGGGGCTGGCTCCTTGGTGGCCTACAGCTTGGGAATCACCGATTTGGATCCCGTGCCCTACAACCTGATCTTTGAGCGCTTTTTAAACCCAGAGCGCATCAGTATGCCCGACTTTGATATCGATTTCTGTCAGGAAAAACGCCACCTGGTGATTGACTATGTGACGCAGAAGTACGGCGAAGACAGTGTTTCTCAGATTATCACCTACGGAAGGCTTCAAGCTCGAGCGGCCATTCGCGATGTGGGCCGAGTGTTGGGGATGACTTATCCTGAAGTGGATGCCGTGGCCAAACTCGTGCCCGAAAAATTGGGCATCACCTTAGGTGAAGCCATTGAGCTTGAACCTCGCATAAAAGACCTTATGGATGTGGATCCGAAGGTTGCGACTCTGATGGATCTGGCGCAAAAGATTGAAGGCCTTGTGCGCCATGCAGGAATTCATGCTGCAGGCGTGGTGATTGCTGATGGGCGGATTATTGACCATGCCCCACTTTACCGAGGCACGGATGGGGAGAATGTCGTTCAGTATGACATGAAACATGCTGAAAAAATTGGTCTGATCAAATTTGACTTCTTGGGCTTAAAGACTCTGACTCATATTAAAGATGCCTTGGACTTAGTGGCAAAAAATCGCGGCAAGAGGCTGACCACCCAGGACATTGCTCTTTCGGATCCCGGTATTTACGAGATCATGCGAGAGGGCAATACAGCGGGAATTTTTCAGTTTGAAGGCGACGGGATCACTGATCTGCTCAAGAAAGCCAAGACCTCTTGCTTTGAGGACATTGTGGCCATTAACGCCCTCTACCGCCCAGGCCCCATGGACATGATCCCTAGTTACCTGCAGCGCAAACATGGCGAAGTGAAGGTGGAGCACCTGTTTCCTGAGCTGGAGGATATTTTAAGTGAGACTTATGGGGTCGTGGTCTATCAAGAACAGGTTCAGTTGATCGCCTCACGCATTGCCAACTACTCTTTGGGCGAGGCCGATATGCTCCGTCGAGCCATGGGTAAAAAAATCCCCGAGGTGATGGCCAAGCAAAAGGATCGCTTCCTTGCGGGAGCCAAGGAGAACAACCACGATCTGGCCAAGGCGGGTGAGCTCTTTGACACCATGGCCGAATTTGCCAAATACGGTTTCAACAAGAGTCATGCGGCGGCCTACTGTGTGGTTGCCGCTCAAACAGCCTGGCTCAAGCGCTACTATCCGGTGGAGTTCTATGCGGCTCTGCTCAGCACAGAGATGAGCGACACCGACAAGGTGGTTAAATACGTCAAAGATGCCCACAGAAATGGCTTTGAGGTTATGCCTCCCCATATCAACCACTCCTTTTTTAAATTCAGTGTCGACGGAGATAAGATTCTCTTCTCGTTGGGGGCTATTAAAGGGGTTGGCGAAGGAGCGGTTGAGGCCATTGTACAGGCGCGAGAGAAGCTGCCTGCAAAGAGCTTTGAAAGTCTCGATCAGTTCTTTTCTCAAGTGGAGATGAAAAAGCTGAACAAAAAAACCATCGAGTGTTTGATCAAGGCCGGGGCCTTGGACGGCTTTGGCGTTCACCGGGCCCAGTTGATGAAGGGCTATGTCAAATACCTGGAGAGAGCTGGCAGGGTTCGGCAGGACATGGAGCTTGGGCAGGTGAGCCTTTTTTCCCTGAGTGAGGAGAGTCTTGAGCAGGAGCAAGTGCAGTTGGAGGACTGTGAGCCTTGGAGCAAGGCCTTAAGCCTTGCCAACGAAAAGGAAGTCTTGGGCTTTTATCTGAGCGATCACCCGCTCAAGGGTATGGAGGCCCTACTGGGCCGCTGGGTCAGTGGCACAGTGACTTCAGTGAGGGAGCTTGAGAAAAAGTCCAAAGTTCAAATTGTCGGCTTGATTGGCTCTATGCGGGAGATCATCACCAAAAAAGGCACTCGAATGGCTTTTTGTCAGGCCGAGGACTTGACGGGCAGCATTGAGCTTGTGGTGTTTCCAGATGCCTACGCTCAGTTTGAGAGGGCTTTACGGTTGGAGGGGCCTTTGTTGCTCACGGGCAACTTAGAAAAAGATGAGCAGGGAGAGAAGATCTTGCTGGAATCTGCAAAGCCCTTGGATGAAGTTTTAGCTGGAGTGCGCAGGGTGGTGTTTTATATGGACCCAAAGATGACCGACAGGGTCCCTGATTTGCGTACAATTATGGACCGCTATCCTGGAAAAACTGAAATTATCTTTGAGTTGGCGCTCCCCGATTTGGCTAGATCTGTGGAATTAGATATAAAATTGGGGGCACAAGAGGCCCCAGGGCTTCAGTTGTGCAGTGAGTTTTTTGAACAGGCCGGAGATATTTTTACCAACGACAAGTGGGTGGAGTTGCAATGAACAAAAGATTACAAAAGACCCTGGGATGTTTCGTGTTTTTGTGGGCCTTTGGAGGGCTAGTAAATCCTCAAGCTGCGGCGCAGAGCTCGGCCAGTTTTGCCTATGGTGAGGCTGGTCGTTGGGCCGCAGGGGTGGTGCTAGGTGCCCCTTCAGCACTGACTGCAAAGCATTGGAAGAACACACTGCAGGCCTACCAGTTTGGCTTGGGCTACGATGTGGATCGTCATGTGACTGTGTACGGAGATCATCTGTGGCATTTTCCAGAGGTTCCCGGACAAATGAATATCGAGGCCCAGGGGCTGGTGCCCTACATTGGAGTGGGGGGATTGGTGCGGGTCTTTACCGATGCAGGTCCGCGAAACCGCGACAATGAGGGGCGTAACATAAGAATTCTCTTTCGCGTTCCCTTGGGTGTTGAATGGATGATCCCTCAAGTTCCCCTCGCCCTTTTTGTGGAGCTGGCTCCGGGGGTCAGGATTTTGCCAAATTTAACCGGAGAGTTTGGCGGAGGTCTTGGACTTCGCTACTATTTTTAACCATGAAATCAACCTCAGGTCCCCGACCCATCAGTGTATTTTGGTTTCGACGAGATCTCAGAGTCGAGGACAACCGGGGTTTTTTTGAGGCTTTGAATTCAGGCCTGCCGGTTTTGCCCATCTTTATTTTTGACCCCGGAATTTTGGATGGCCTGTCTCAGCGCAAAGACGCCAGAGTTGAGTTCATTATGGAGCATCTCAATTTGCTGCACTCGCGTTTTGTGGCGGAAAAAAGCGGGTTAAAAGTTTTTTTCTGTCCGCCGCAAGAGGCCTTTGAGGAGATCCGCAAGAGGTTTACTTTAAAAAAGATCTTTTTCAACCAAGATTACGAGCCCTATGCTGAGAAGAGGGATCAGCAGGTTCCTCAGTGGGCTCAGGGGCACGGAATTGAGGTTCAGAGCTTTAAGGACCAAGTTGTCTTTGAGAAGGACGAGATCGTAAAGTCCGATGGCACTCCCTATGTGGTTTACACGCCCTACAGCAAGGCCTGGAAGATGCGCTTAAAGGCCACCAAAAGTGAGGCTCTGAAGTCCTTTGCCAGTGAAAGTCATCTCGCCCAGCTCTTAAAATATAAAGCTTCCGGCAAAAACTTAAAACTGGAGGAGATCGGTTTTGTGCCATCAGGACTTGATTTTCCGGATAAGAAGATCAGTAAGGGCATTCTTGAAAATTACGCTCAGAGCAGAGATTTTCCGGCTGTGGAGGGGACCACTCGTCTGGGAGTGCATCTGCGCTTTGGAACTCTTTCAATTCGTCAGGTCGTGCTCCGAGCTTTAGATTTTCCGCTGACTTGGCTCAGTGAACTCATATGGAGAGAGTTTTTTATGATGATTCTCTGGCATCACCCGCGAACGGTGTCAGAGCCTTTTCGGCGGGAATATGCAGGCATTGAGTGGAATAACCATCAGGAGCAGTTTCAACTCTGGTGTGAGGGAAAAACCGGCTACCCCCTAGTGGATGCGGGAATGCGCGAGCTCAATCAGACAGGTTATATGCACAACAGAGTGCGTATGTTGGTAGCCAGCTTTTTGACCAAACACTTGCTGATTGATTGGCGGTGGGGGGAGCGCTACTTTGCCGAAAAGCTATTGGACTTTGAATTGTCCTCGAATGTGGGCAATTGGCAGTGGGCAGCAGGTTGTGGATGTGATGCAGCTCCCTACTTTCGGGTTTTCAACCCCGACCTTCAGCAAAAAAAATTTGATCCCGAGGGCGAATATGTTCGAGCCTGGGTGGATGTCCATGACCCCAGCTACCCCAAAGAGCCCATTGTCGAGCACACTTGGGCTCGCAATCGGGCTCTGAAGGTCTACAAAGCGGGGATAGAAAGTGAGAGGATAAAAGCATGAAGATATTGGTGACGGGAATTACAGGTTTTGTGGGGCAGGAATTGGGTCTTGTCTTGGTCAAAGCTGGCCACGAGGTGGTGGGACTTAGTCGCAGGCCGGAAAGTTGCATCAGTCAAAGCCCCTTTCCTTTAAAGTGCTTTAAGTGGGATGGAGAAAGTGATTTGATTGAGCCCAAGGCTCTCGAGGGAGTCGATGCCATTGTGCATTTGGCCGGGGAGTCGGTGGCCGATGGGCGTTGGACGGCCCAGAGAAAAAAGCACTTGGTGGACTCCAGAGTGCAGTCGGCAAAAAATCTTCTTAAATCCTTTCAGGCAGCTGGAGTGTCGCCAAAGGTTTTTATCTCCGCCTCGGCTATAGGTTTTTACGGGGATAGGGCTGACGAAGAACTGACTGAGGAGTCAGGGCCAGGACAGGGATTCTTGGCAGATTTGACAGCCAAATGGGAGGCAGAGACCAGTTTGTCTGGGGAGTGGTTTGCCGGATGCCGCCTGGCTCAGTTGAGAATCGGGGTGGTGCTGGGAGTTGGCCAGGGCTTCTTGGGAAAGGTGGTGCCTCTGTTTCGCTCTGGACTGGGGGGCAGACTTGGCTCTGGCAAGCAGTGGATGAACTTTATTCATGTGCGAGATCTGGTGCGTCTGATCCTGCTCTGTTTGGAGAACCCGAACTACTCAGGGGTTATCAATGCGGTGATGCCAGAGCCTGTGACCAATAAGCAGATGACTAGGGAATTGGCAGGGGCTTTAGGGGTGCCCGCCCCATTTCCGGCCCCTAAGCTGGCCCTTAAGTTGGCTCTTGGTGAGATGAGTCAGATGCTTTTGGCCTCACAGAGGGTCTTGCCCCGACGTCTTCAAGAGCTGGGTTTTGAATATGAGTTTGCCAGTTTTTCTCAGAGTGTGGGCAGCGATCTGACCGTCTTTGCTCAGGGTTTTGAGCTCTTTACGGCGGCCCAGTGGGTGCCAGAGAGTGTGGACCGAGTTTTTGACTTCTACCGTGATGAAAACAACTTACAGAAAATCACTCCTGCCTGGCTGGATTTTCGAGTTCTGGATAAAAGTACAGCCCAGGTTGAAGAGGGGACCCGGATCAATTACCGTTTGAAGTTGAAGGGAATTCCCATAAAATGGCAGTCCCTGATTGAAAACTGGAGGCCTCCGGAGCGCTTTTCGGATCGTCAGCTCAAGGGACCTTACCGTCATTGGTTCCATCTGCATGAGTTTGCTCCCTTGGCAGGGGGGACTTGGATTGGCGACCGGGTGGAGTATCGACTGCCCTTGGGAGGGGCAGGGCGACTGGTGGCGGGCGCCTTCGTGAGAAAAGATGTGGAGTCCATTTTTAAGTACAGACGTCAAGTTGTTGAACAGATTTACAAAAACAAAAGTTAAAAGGGAGCAAGGCAGACGGATGAGCGTGAGAATTTTTGAGGTGGTCGTTCTTGTTTGGGTCTTGGCTCTGGCTCCTGAGGTCAGGGCCCAGGTATTGGAAGAGTACAGTCATCTGGGATTGAGTGAAAACAGCTCTAGGGCCGAGGCCCGTCAGGAGATTTTAGACCAGGCTGTGGCTGAGGCCTCATTTAAAGCGATGGGGCAGATCTTAGGAGAGGATCGGCTGGAGAAAAACCGTCAGCTGTTAGAGGAGAGAATCGTCCCCAATTCCAGTCGCTATGTGATGTTGGTGCGGCCAGGTGCGATGACTTCAACTCCCTCTGGTTTTCAGATGCCGGTGCAGATGCAGATTTCAAGGGCAAATCTAGAGGCCCTGCTACTTGAGCAAGGGCTTTTGTATCAAATTGACGGGCCGCCCACTTTGCTTCCCATGCTTGCCGTCGTCGACAGAGTCAGCGGCCAGTCCTTTCACTGGTGGGTGCAGGCGGAGGAGAACTCTTCTTCGTCTCTGAGTCAGCAGCTGTTTCGAGCCTATCAGAGCCAACTCAAAGCCCAGCTTCAGGGTATTGGCTTCTTGCTTTTGGATCCTCTGGCGGGACGGTTTGCTGAGTCCACCCCTGCGGCCTTTCGGGCTCTCGAGTCTCCTCCCACAGAGGACTATATCTTTATGTCCCGCTACCACAACAGTCAGTTGGTGCTGCGCGGGCAGATAGGGGTTAGAGCAGTCAGACAGCGCAGCGAGACCTACCGGGTGGACTTTCGCTTGGCTGCTCTTCATGCCAACAATGGTCGAGTTGTGGCCGAGGTGGTGCGCAGCTTTGAGAGTGAGCCGGGAAACTTTCCTCAAGTTGTTACATCCAGCTTTGCAGATATGGCCAGGCGAGCCAATCAGGATTTGGTCAGTCAAATTCACGACTCTTGGAGGAGCGGAACTTTTGGGGCCAACCTAGTGAAACTCAGCTTTAGGGGGAGTTTAACCCCGCCTCAAATCAATGACCTCAAAAGATCTTTTCTGAGTGAAATACGCGACTTAAAGACCATGAGAGAGAGAATGTTTGAACCGGGTCAAATCAGCTTCGAGTCCGACACATCTTTGAGTGCAGAGCAGTTGGCCGCCGTGATTCGTCAGCAGGCCTTTCGGGGCTTTCATCTCGATATTCTTGAGGTGGCCGCCCAAGGGATTGTTCTATCTGTGCAGCCCCGCTGAGTTCTGGACCATTGGCCCTCTAGTGAGAGGGTTGAGGCTTTGTTAGAATCAAGTCTATGGGGATCTGGGCTCGATGTTTCTCTTTTATTTTAGGCTCTTTTCTAAGTATAACTCTACTGGGTTGCGCTCTGCTGGCCCCTCAACCTTCCGCCCAATCTTCCCTCCGTCCCCAAATCAGAGATGTCCCTTTTTCGGCAAGACTTGGTTCCGACGAAGCTCTTCGTCAGCGACTGCTCGTTCTCCCCTTTGTCGGTCCATCGGGAGCGCAGGATCAAGGCTTGGCCGCAGATGCCCAAAGGCAGATGGTGTTTCAGTTAGAGCGCAGTGGCCAGTTTATTATTGTGCGTCCAGAGGAGCTCCGATTTGATTGGGCCTCCTATCGACAGCCAGACGGGGGTTATGACTTGGTTGGACTTTCTCGCTCCGCCAGCCAATCAGGCATTGCAGCTGTGCTGGAGGCAAGAGTGATGGATGTGCGCTCCAGGAGGATGAGTCAGCCCGTAGGCCTGGTCCGCCAGCTGCGAGTGAAGGTAGAGGCCGAGGTCCAGGTCCGTCTCTATGCAGCTCGCAACGGCCGGGAACTCCTCAACGAGGTCTACTCCAGTGACATCGAAGCTTCGATCACTCGAGTGGCCCAGTATGCCGACACCGACCGCCAGGTCACTGATGATCCCCAGCTGTCCAGGCAGGCAGTTCGCCAGGCTTTCTCTTTGGGTCTAGGGCCCCTTTCTGCAGCCGTGCAAAAGCTCTCCTGGGAGGGACGGGTGGCCATGATCAGTGGAGAGAGGGTCTTTATTAATGCCGGAAGGCAATCTGGCCTGGATGTGGGAGATA
Source organism: Bdellovibrionales bacterium (assembly GCA_007128005.1). Taxonomy (GTDB): domain Bacteria; phylum Bdellovibrionota; class Bdellovibrionia; order Bdellovibrionales; family UBA1609; genus SKYF01. The sequence continues at coordinate 6,547 of SKYF01000200.1, read as the reverse complement.
TCTTGAAGATCACCGAAGAAGGCCCCGAGGTATTTGACCCTGACTCCGGTCTTTTTATTGGCCGCGCTCCTGGTCGAATCAAAGGCACCGTCGAAGTGATCAGCTACTTTGGCCAAGACGGCTCCATTGCTGTCGTTCACTCTGGTTCGGGCTTTCGTGAAAATGACCGCGTGGAGCTTTATTGAAGACGTATTGGCTGTGATTGTCTCATTATGAGACAAAACAACATTTATTCTAGAGTCCAGTCTACTTTTGAGATATTCTTATTGTATGGAAAAAAAAATACAGAGATCGACCTATTCTTTCATCTATAGGCTCAATGTCTTGGGCGGAATTTTTCTTTTTATTGGTGCAGTGGGGTTGGGATACACCAATTGTTCGGATGTGGTCCTAGAGCGCAGGGTTCCCAGCGTCTCCGCCAGTGCCATAGGCGAATTTTGTATCGGACCTGATGACGAGACAGTTTTTGATAAGTTTTTATTTGTAGTGGACAAGTCGGGGAGTAATAGGAGGGCCGATCCCAACAATGTGAGGCGGGCTGATAACATTGAGCGCTTCTTAAATCAGCATAGGGACAACCCCTACGTCAAATGGGGCTTTATTCAGTTTGGGCAGAGTCAGGCTGTTCCCGTCTCCTCATATATTATGGACCCGAACACAGGTGAGCCGGGGTTTAGCAATGCCTTTGCTATGGATGAGGCTCTGGGGTTGTTGCGCTCAGAGGCGGATGCGGGGTGCACCCCTTATATGCCCGCCTTGGCCCTTTCAAAGCAGGTGATTCGAGAGGACATTCAAAACTACCCTGAGGAGAGCTCTGTCTACCATGTGTTCTTTTTGTCAGATGGCCGACCGGATCCCCCATCTGGAGGTGGGGGATGCGGCAGTGCCACTGTCACCAACTCTCCAACGGACCCATTCTTGTTTGAAGTAAGGTCTTTAATTAACCTCAAGCCAAACAAGGCTTTTTTTCACACGGTCTTCTATCATATCGACGGTGACCCCCCGGCCTCACAGGGACTTCGATTCATGGCTGAAGCTGGAAGGGGCAGTTTTGTAGATCTTGAGATGGAGGATCAACTTGATTTCAACTCATTTCTGGGCGGGGAGGATCGGAAAAGTCGAATTCTAAAAGGTCCGAGGATTGTGATCAAAAATCTCAATGCGGGCTTTTGCCTGGATGGCAGTATTGATGTGGACTCGGATGCCGATGGGCTTTGCGATAAAGATGAGATTGCCATCAGTGAGCAACTTTCAGAAAGGCTTGGAGGCAGAAGACTTAGCCCCACAAATCGTCATTCGGTGGACGCAAAGTTTAGTGATAAATTCGTGTACGAGTTTGGTCTATTGCGCGACAGGCCCATGCCTCAGTGCACCTTCCCGAACTCAGATGAAGATTTTGATCTCCTCAACCCCTGTGAGGAAACTCTGTTGAGAGATTTGGATGCCAATGGACCCACAATTCGCTGGACTGAAGAGTTGCTGGCCCGCGGTGGGACGGCAAACCCAAAGAACCCTGACTCGAGCGGCAACGGCTTTTTAGATGGCTTACAGTTCTTTCAGTTTGGCACACCCTCTTCCGCGGTGAACTTTCTCAATTTGAGAGATCGCTATGCCGGAGGCTTTTCAGGGGAGGATTTGATGGTGGAGCACAGACACCCGCGTCGTCCCGATGTCTTTAATGAGCACAATTACGATGCGAGGACTGTCTTTGTGGAAAAGCGTCCAACTGGAGAAAACTGCTATAGCTTTACTCAGACTCAATTGGCTCTGTATCCCACTCTGGAATTTATCGATGAGAACCGCGGAGAGAGAGCCTATGATTTGAGTCATAAAGCTGGAGAGAATGTCATTTTGATGTACTATATATCAGTCCCTGAGGATGACCCCAATGGTTATGGGATTTTGCATTACTCTTTTCAGAAGCTCAATTACAACCGGGGTGAAGGAATTGGGCAGTTGCGCTTTGACCAGTTTGAAAAATACGAGGTTCCTTTGAGTTTCGGGGAACTCTGAGTTGGAGATTATGAATTTCCAGAAAAACTATTCAGGTTTCAAACAGCAACTGTCCTTTTGTCAGTTTACTCAACTTTAACTCCAAAATAATGGGCCTTCGTCTGGTCCAGCGTTTGCATCTTTGGCTTTCTGTAGGGGGAAGCCATGAAAACATTTATATTTTTACATTTAAGATTCAATCAACTGAGTCGACTGCTTCAACTGAGCCTGGTCTCAAGTCTTGCCGGTCTCTTTGCAGGCTGTGCGCAAAATGTTGAGTTTGCTCACATTCCATCTGTGGCATCCAGTATAGAGATGGCGCAAGATGAGTGGGATCCAGATGACCCTGATCGCTACCCTCCAGTCACTCCTGTGGAGCCCGATCCTGAACCTGCTCCGCCGACCCCTCCGGTCGCTGAGCCAATTCCAGCACCTGTCCCTCCGCCACCAGTCGCTGAGGAGCCCGCACCTATTGAGGAGCCAACTGAGGAGCCCACTCCACCTAGTCCTCCAGTGGCTGAGCCGACTCCAGAGCCAGAACCCGTTCTTCCGGGGCCAGGTCTGCCAGAGCCTCTGCCTCGAGGGGACCAAGTCTCTTTGCGCGGGGTCGTGGTTTCCGGAGCCACCGGTGAACCTGTGGTCAGCGCTTCGGGACAGTGTGTGAGAACGGGTTTTTCCACCCACCGCATGCACCCATCCTGTGAGAGTTTTGAAACTCAGCTGAGATTAAGTCTACTCAATCGAGCTATCTTTTTTGATGTGGACAGTTCTGAACTCACCTTAGCAGCTCAAGAGGCCTTGGCGATCTTTGCCCAAGAGGCCAGGGACAATAACACCTTTGTCAGTGTGAACATTATCGGCCCTGTGGCCCTGCAAAGAGATGGAGACGCAAAGGCCTCTGAGGTCTCAGCAGAGCGGGCTCTGGCTGTATACAAGGAGCTCAGAAGACTCCTAGCTCTAGAGGACTTAAAGGGTCACATTGTATCGCTGAACGATCACAGGGACAGGGCTCTGGTGTCCTGCCAAGTGGAGTCTGATGAAGCGACTCTCCTGTCCTGTTTGGCCGTTCAGAGAAGACAGCGCTACGATGAGTTTACCACTCTCACCGACGTGAAAGAGAGAATGCTGTTGGAGTGGCATGCGGCTGGTTCAAAGTGAGACAGTTGGGGGCTCTCGGAGCCATTTAAAGAGCCCCCATAAGAAAATATAGAATATTGATTGCTGAACCCGTGAGATTTTCAGAAAATAATTTAAGTGTATGACTTCCAATAAAAAGAAACCCTTTAAGCTCCTTGTCTCCATGTTGGCCTTAGCGCCTCTTTTTATTCTATTTAGCAACTGTTCAGATCTTGAGGTGGGTTCGGAGGAAGGGAGCTGGTCCTCAGAAGATGGCGCCGGGAGTGTCGTCAGTGGACAGGGTCTCTCAGGCCAGTTGACTGGAATTACGGCAGATGGTCGAGTCATGGGTTGGGCCATGGATGAGAATAACAGCTCTGTCACTGCAACCATTGACTTTTACATTGGTGGCGCAAGAAACCAGGGGGGGACTTATATCTCAAGTGTGCTTGCCAATCGTCCAGGAGGAGGTGTTCGACACGGGCACTTTTTTTCCTATGAATTGCCCAGCGAATTCAGGACGGGTGCGCCTTTTGAAATTTCTGTATACGCTCGACATGAGAGCCGGAATCTCACTTTGACACAAAATCAAAGTTATGTAGCTTACACGCCTACAGAGGCAGGTAGAGCCTACTTTCAGTCCACCCTTGCTCCACTTCTTGTCCAGCGCTGTGCAAGCTGTCATTCAGTCGATTACACCCTCCAGTACCGTGGCCTTATCCTGCCATCTCCATTTGCGGGAGGTTCTCCCACAAACAATGAGTTGATTATAAAAGCCCGGGGAGGAGCGTCCCATGGCGGAGGAAATCGCTGTGGAAATGTCGACTCCAGTCCCTGTCGTGAGATCCAGGAGTGGTGGAGCCTGGAGTTCAACTAGCCTTAGTCAAGCGTATCAAAATAGGACAATAAAAATTAGATTTCAGACTGAAGTTTTAGGGTTAAGTGACCGATAACTCAAAGGCTGGCTTGTGGGCAATATCACTGACCAGCTTCTTTTGAGAAAGGACGTGTGACTTTAGTATGAGGAATAGTCTCTGGCTCTTATTAAAGGGCAGCTTTCAAGCGATAAGATCCTCTTTGAACCTGAAGCTCTTCTTGGGTGGATCTGTGAGTTTAGGTCTTGTTGGAGTGGGGGCTTACGTAGTTCTTTCTGAATCCTCGGGAAGCAAAGTGAAATCTGCTTTTTTAGATGAGGGCACTTTTGAAGTTGATGCAGGCTCGGATCAGGATTCATTTGCTGAGTATGAGTTTCTGAATCGGGACCCAGCATCTCGGCAGGTTTCTGACCTCGAAGACAGTCGGCCAACAGGGGCTACAGATATCAACTCTCGAGGATCTTCACGAAGAGGTCGGCTCCCCCCATCCAATCAGCCCTGGCAAGGGGGGAATAGAGGGGGAACTAGTGCAGGGCAATTTAATCCAGCTTTTCCAGCTGATTATGACAGCTCCTATGATGAATTTGAAAGCGATTGGGAAGCTGATTCTAGAGGCTCCGAAGATTTGAGCTCTCGAGGCCCCAGCTCGGAAGACTCGGAATTGGAAGACTCAGACGGGTCTATAGGTGGGGGAATTGTAAGGCCCACTGATCCTAGCTCGGGTGCTGGGGGAGGAGGAGGTTCTCCACCTGGCTCCATTGACGAAGGGAGTGTCCGGTTAAAATTCCTTTGGGACGGGGATGAGCAGATTGAATCGGGGGTCTGTTCAGCCTATAGAATTGATTTAAAGACTGTTCAAGAGCAGAGCTATGCTATGCGAAGAGAGTCAGATATCAGCCTCATTAGCTCTTCGATGTTTTTCTACTCCTCTGAGGTGTGTTCTGATCCTGTGACCGAGGTCACTTGGCCCTTTGGGGAGGAGAGTCTTACAATTTTTCTCCGTTCAGAGGTGGCCCACTCCCACTCCATTCAGGTTAAGGCTCCGGATTTGATGCGCATTGAGCCCGTGTCCTTCACTGTTTTGGTCGAACCGGCACCTTTAAATCACTTCACCCTCGATGGACCAGGTCTTTTAAGGTCTGGGGTTTGCGAGGGACCTTGGACCGCAACGGCCTTTGATGAGTTCAACAATCTTCGGCCAGCTCCGGGAGGCGGCGGCTGGTCCGTCAGTCTGTCTGGTGAGGGGGCCGGGGCCTTTTATGCTCACTCAGCTTGTGGAGGAGGGGATCTTATATCGGAGTTGAGTTTTTCTCCGGGACAGACAGAGCAACAGTTCTACTACCGGAATGAAACTCCTCAGACACAGACCCTTGGGGTGAATGCTCTTGGATCAACAGGCGAGATGTCGGTCTCCATAGGCCCCAATCAACTTGTTGTTCAGGGGCTATCTGAGCAGAGAAGTGGTGACTGTGAGCCCCTGCAAGTCTTCAGTAGAGATCTGAGTGGAACGAATACGGCAATCCTTGAAGATATTGAAATTTCTCTGAGCTCCCAACGAGGAAGCTTCTTTTCTGGAACAGATGCGACCTGTACCTCCCCCATAAACTCCTTTGTTTTTTCTCAAGGGGTGAGTGCAGTGGATCTGTACTTTAGGGACAATTCATCTGGGGCGGAGAGTCTAACGGCCACCTCAAGCGGCGATTTTTTGTCTTCGGGAAGTCATGGCCTGGTAGTTGGGCCCCGGTCCTTGAGCTGGAGTGGGCCCCCAGCCATTCAAGCCACAGAGTGTGGACAGTTTGAGGTCAGGGCCCTAGATGCTTCAGGTGAACTGATGACGGTCCTTAGCGATGTTACAGTCGATATCTCGGATCAGGGGGCCTTAGGCAATCTCTATGCGAGCTCGGACTGCTCTGGAGGAGCGATCAGTGAGATTTTGATTCCCAATGGGCAATCATCTGTTAGTGTCAGTTATCGCACGGACATTGCAGGCAGTGTGGAGTTCTTGGCAGAGGACCAGAGTGCTCATCTTGAATCTGCCCTTTTCGCTCTTGAAGTTGCTCCGGTGCGGCTGGGGATTCATGCAGATAACCCCATCCTCGCTGGGACCTGCCTGCTTCTCACAGTGCGCACGGAAGATGCCTTGGGCAATGCCAGTGCCGCGGAATCAGATGTGCTTGTGGAGCTCACCTCAGAAGATGGTGCCGGTGACTTTTACCTAGCCTCAGACACTGATTGTTCGAGTTCTGTGACCACTGCAGTGACAATTTTAGGGGGACAGGATTCTGTCCAGGTTCGCTATCGACACACTCAGGCACGATCTGTGCGGATTGAAGGAGAAGACCCTTTAGAGATCTATCAAAGAGGTGTCTTTGACCTAAATATCAATCCCTCTCGCTTGATTTTAACCGGTCCCAGCCCGATTCGCTCTGGGGACTGCAGTCTTTATCAGGTGACGGCTCGGGATGAGGATGGAATGGAGGCGGCCACGCTCTACGATGTGACCGTGGATCTTGTAGATGACACGGCCACGGGGGAGTTTTACTCAGACTCCGGATGTACGACCG
>SKYF01000007.1 GCA_007128005.1 Bdellovibrionales bacterium | reverse complement strand
GCCACAATTTTTACAAAGCCATCTGTCTCACGCATAGAGACGGCCCTGCCGTTGGCTGCAAAGGGAAACTTGCCTACTTTCAAGTCCTTGTGCCCATGGGCCTTTGCCTCGTCTTCTGTCCACCCTGCAGCTGCGATCTCTGGATCCACAAAAATCACCGAAGGCACGGTCTTGGCATCATAAACTCGGTTCTTCCCCGCCATGACTTCAGCCACCAAGACAGCCTCGTGGCTGGCCTTGTGGGCCAACATCGGCTGGCCCGCAATATCTCCGATGGCAAAGATATGTGGAACCGAGCTGCGCCGCTGAGGATTGACTTTTACAAAGCCTCGTTCATCCAGCTGCACTCCGGTGACTTTTAAATTGGCCTGATCTGAATTGGGTCTTCTGCCCACCATACAGAGGATCTTGTCCGCCACAAACCGCTCCTCTTTGCCCTGAATCTCAGCCAAAATCTCATACTGGCCCTTTGATTTGCTGGCAGAAGAGAGCTTTTTATAGCTTTTTGCTTTGGCCTGAAGGCGCACCTCGACTCCAGACTTTTTGAGCTTTCGCGCCACTACCTGAACGCACTCAGGATCTGCCATCCCCTTCAGCAGAGCTTCTGAGGCCTCTAAAACCGTGACCTGGGATCCCAACTTGGCCAAGTAAGAGCCAATTTCAAGCCCAATGTAACCACCACCTATCACCACCGTGCGCTTGGGCAGCTGGTCCATGTCCAAGGCTCCAGTTGAGGACAGCACCTCTTTCTCGTCAATTTTAAAACCCGGAATCTCAATGGGCCGAGAACCTGTGGCAATCACAAAGTTTTTGGCGCGAATTTTCCTCTTCGCCGCCGGGGTCGAAGAGCCCGACGCTATGACCTCCAGCTCTTGAGGAGAGACAAAATTGGCCTCGCCAAAGACGATCTCCACTGAGTTGCCATTCAAAAGCTGCTTGACTCCTCCCGACATCTTGTCACAGACCGACTGCTTCCAGTTGAGGAGTTTCTTCATATCCAACTTCACCTCCCCCTGAATGGAAAAGCCCATTTCAGGAGCATCCTGCTGCATCTTATGAAGAAAGTGAGCGGCTGTGATCATGGCCTTTGAGGGGATGCAGCCCACATTGAGGCAAACCCCTCCCAGAAACTCTCGCTCAATAATCACTGTTTTTAGCCCCAGTTGAGCCGCACGAATCGCGCAGACGTAACCTCCGGGACCAGCCCCCACCACACAGACATCATAACTAGCTACATCCATCTTATTAGAAGTGTTTGTCATAAAAGCCACATCCTTCTTTACATCATATCCAGCATCAATCGGCTGGGAGCCTCTATGCGACCAACAAAGGCCTGCATAAAGCGCGCCGCCACGGCCCCATCAATCAATCGGTGATCACAGGTGATTGTGTAGTTCATCACCTTCTCCGGGTAAAACTCCCCATCTTTGAAAACTGGCTTGTCGGTGATTTTATACATACCCAAAATAGCCACCTCGGGATGATTGATAATAGGTGTGGCGTAAGTCCCTCCCACACTGCCAATATTGGTGACGGTGATCGTAGCCCCCTTCATCTCATCGAGAGCCAACTTCCCTTCACGGGCTTTTTGTGCCAGTTGCTCAATCTCCTGACTCAACTGGAGAATCGTCTTGGTGTCGACGTTTTTTATCACAGGAACAAGCAAGCCGTTGGGGGTGTCTGCCGCAAAGCCCACATTAAAGTACTTTTTATAAACTATTTCCCCAGCTTTATCGTCAATCGAGGCATTGAACATAGGGAACTCTCTCAATGTGGCCACCAGAGCTTTCATCACAAAAGGCAAGAATGTGACCTTGACGCCATAGGCCTCCGCGGCTTTTTTGGCCTGAGCTCGCATAGCAAAAAGATCTGTCACAACGGCCTCTTCCATTAAAGTGAAGTGAGGGACAATCTGTTTGGCCAACTGCAGATTCTCGGCGATTTTTTTTCGCACTCCTCTAAGAGGCACACGCTCCTCTTGCTGGCCTGGGCTACTTTGGTAAGCGAACTGAGGGACGCTTAAAGTGGGACGTCCGGCTGAGACAGCCCCAGCTCCATTGCTGGACTTTAAAACATCCTCGCGGGTCACCCGACCCGCAAGCCCGGTGCCTGACAGTTGGTTGATATCCACACTCATCTCCCGAGCCAACCGACGCGTGGCTGGGGTCGCCAAAACTCTAAGATCCGCTGGAGGAGGGTAGAGCTCCGCTCCTGAGGCCACAGTAAAAGACTCTTGGGGCTCAGGGACTGAAGGGGGGGCCGCTGGAGTTGAAGGGCTGGGCTGAACAGCTGTCTTCGCAGGGGCTGAGACTCCCCCCTCTAAAATCAACATCACGCTCTCAATGGGGATCGTATCTCCCTCCTTGGACTTTAACTCTTTTACCTTGCCCGCATAGGGAGTTGGCACTTCGACTGTGGCCTTATCGGTCATCACCTCCGCCACTGGCTGGTCGGCTTCCACGCTGTCTCCAACCTTCACCAGCCACTTGACAAGCTCCCCTTCCGTCACGCCCTCACCAATATCTGGTAACTTTACCTCTTGTGTCGACATTCTACTCCCCTTCTCCATGTATGGCATGCTGCCTTCTCTTTTCAATCACACCCTTCATAAAAAACTCACCGGCTCGATAGGAACTCCGTACAAGGGGCCCACTGGCCACATAAAGAAACCCCATGCCCTCAGCCTCTACCTGCCAAGCTTCAAACTGCTCAGGGCTGACAAACTCCTGTACTTTTAAGTGACGATGTGTGGGCTGCAAGTACTGACCAAATGTCACCACATCACAGCCAATGCCCCTGAGGTCCCGCAGAGTCTGGCGAATTTCTTCATGAGTTTCTCCTAGGCCCAGCATTAAGGATGTCTTGGTGTACCGACTGGGGTCCCGCTCCTTCACAAACTCAAGGACTCGCAAGCTCTGAGCATAGCCGGCTCGAGGATCGCGAACTGCCTTCTGCAGCCTCTCAACAGTCTCCACATTGTGAGCAAACACGTCAGGGGCCGCATCCACAATCTTGGCCACATAGGCCTCGTTGCCTTTGAAGTCTGGAGTGAGAACCTCCACAATCAAGTCCGGAGACAGGGACTTAATCACCTCCACAGTTCGAGCAAAGTGACCTGACCCTTCATCAGGCAGATCATCGCGATCCACGCTGGTCAAAACCACATAGTCCAAACCCATTTTGGAAATGGCGTAGCCCACCTTTTCGGGCTCCTTTGGGTCAATGGCCCCACGGGGGTTTCCCGTCTTCACGGCACAAAATTTACAGCCTCGAGTGCAGACCTCACCCATCAACATAAAAGTGGCCGTCCCCCCACCCCAACACTCTCCCATATTGGGACAACGAGCCTCCTGACAAACCGTGGCAAGGTTCAACGAAGCTAAAAGGCTCTTGATCTCTAAATAGCGCTCCCCAGCAGGAGCTTTCACCTTTAACCAACGGGGCTTGACCCTCATTTCCTCGTCAGCAGGCCCTCGGGTCGGAGTGCGGGGAACAGCCCCCGCTTGGGCAGAGTTCGACATAATTTTGACTCTCCTTCAAAAACAGTTTTTCTCTGTTCCTGTTGTAGTCAGGGGCAAGGGCAATGTCCATCCTGAGATCTAAAATGCACCGCGCCATCTTCAGAGGTTCCCACTCCCCTTACAGGCGACTTTTTGGCCTAAAGTCCAACTGGACTTTGGCCGAAGGGGGAGTGAATTCAGAGGGAGGGCAATATGCAACAAAAAAAATCTGAGCCAGGTCCTAAATCCATCTTAAAATCACCCGGCCTAGGGAAGTGACAGGAAAAGACAAAAACTGAGCGGAGGTTTGTGTTGCCCCGTCGGCTCAATCCAAAATCATGGAATTTTGTCATTAAACAGGATATTAACTAATAAACTCACACTTTTTTTAGGAGAATCATCAAATGAAAATGACCAAACTCATAGCTTTGACAGTGGCCCAAGTGGTTTTTTGGGGAGCTGGAAGTCTAGCATTCAGCACGACCACTTTTGCTGAGGACAAAAACCCCCACCATGCTCTGCAGAAGCAGCAACTGGGAGAGCGACAGGAGCTCCAGCAAAAGCATCAACAAGAGAGACAGGAGTTGAGGAGTGAAACTCAGAAGTCCTTAAAAGAAAAAAAAGCCGAACGTAAGGAAAAAGCGAAAGAACGTCGTCAAAAGAAGCGTCACAAACATCAGTCGGACCAACAAGAGGGGTCTTGAAGAGCTCGGCGAAAAAAAACTCAATTCTCAGGAAGACGGAATCTGTGTGGAAGGGACGCACAATCCCTTTCTTGCGCCGCACCATGACTCAGCAGTTTCATTCTGGAATTCACTGACGGATGAATTTACCAAAGCCACTGGCTGAAGGCCGCTTGATCAAACGCTACAAGAGGTTTTTTGCTGACATTGAGCTGGGAAATGGAGAAATCATAACGGCCCATGTTCCCAATACGGGAAGCCTCAAGGGCTGCCTAGAAGAAGGCTCTCTTTGCATTTTATCTGTGAATGATGACCCTCGACGAAAGCTCAAGTACACTTTGCAGCTCATCCGCGTTGGGAAAAGCTGGGTGGGGGTCAACACATCTCTTCCCAACCAGTTGGTTGAGGAGCTTTTTCACACACACCCCCTCCCTCATTGGCAAGATTTCAAATGCCTGCAACGCGAAGTTAAAATCACCCCGCAAAGCCGCATTGACCTGAGACTCTCCCACAACCACACTGCAGGAGAGGACTCACCCCCAGCTCATTTTATTGAAGTGAAAAACGTAACCCTTGCCGAGGGCACTCAGGCCAAATTCCCGGATGCCCCAACAGAGCGCGGCCAAAAGCATCTTCTTGAGCTGATGGCTTTGGTCGATCAGGGACAGGGAGCTGAGATGGTCTATGTGATCCAGCGTCAGGACTGCCAGACTTTTTCTCCGGCGGATGCCATAGACCCCAAATATGGCCAACTGTTGCGTCAAGCCGCCAAAAAAGGAGTCCGAGTGACCGTACTTCCCACTGAGTTTGATGGCAAAAGCATCTGGCTCAAAGACCAGCCTTTAGAGACAATTCTCTAACTTCTTCTAGAACAGCTCTGTTATCCTCGTCCTATGACAAAATCATCTTTCTTTTCAAACCTTGGTAGTTGTTTCTTTCTGTTTGTCTTCGCCATGATTTTAGGTCAGAGTTTAGCCCATGGACAAAGCCCCTCTCGAGCCATGCCCTACAATGAGCTGATGATCTTGAGTTTTGACGAAATGGAGGCTTTTGTTCGACAAAAAATGGCCGAATCTCAGACTCACCTCAGACAGAGCTCAGAGTCACAAGCCGTGGAGAGCCTGCGTTCAGCCCTGCAAACTCTATTGTCACGTCCAGACCAAGACAACACTGTGGCTCGATTGATTCACCCTTTAAGAACAGCACTCCTTCAGCTTAGCGCCTTTGAAGACTCTCTGGCGAGCCTTGCCTCTGAGGCTCTTTCGGTCTTACAGAATTCTCGCCTTCCCGTTGAGCTCAGGGCCACACAGGTTTTTCTCTTGGAAAATATGATGGCCGAGCTCCGCCCCCTGCTTGGACAAAACCCCGAGGCGCAAAGAATATTTGCCCAAATCCGGGATGCTCAAATAAAAATACCCCCGGACGTCACTCGCCACAGGCGAATGACGGGAATGTTTGGGACTCCTGACCTCTCTTTAATTGCCAAACAGGTTTTGGAGCAGGCCTTTCCTGATGAAGCCTCTCCACCTAGGAGATCTCGCCCCACACAACCCAAGGCCCCAAGGCCACTGAATCTCTAATCCAGATTGAAGCTGTGTCCCATTTTGACACGATTAAAGTCGGCCTAGAGCTCGGCCGATGGACTTCATATGGAGTCCAAGGAAGAAGTTCAAGCCCTTAAAGTGATGACCTTAGCTCTCTTGAGCCTTGTGGTTGTGTTGGGTTTTCTACTCACTTTGAGCCTTTTATCACCAATTCCAACAGAGGAGCTTCCTCAGGCGCAGCGTGAACCTGCAGCAGTTAGCACCACTGCCGATCCAGCAAAAGAAGAGACACCCACGTCATCAAACAATTCGCAGTCCTGGGATACGTCGCTTGAGCTGGACTGCCCTCTGGCAGCAGGGCAAATGCGCCAGACCTCAGCCAAGCGCATCCGCTTGGTAGGAAGCCTATGTGGCTCTCCTCAAGCCTCTCTGCCCACTCGCACCTTTCTAGTCAATGAAAGCAACGGCCATGAGGGAACCCTCTTTCAATTGGCTCAGGATGGAAGGTTTACCACTGACTTTATCGACCTCATTGATGGCCCTAATCGCATCAAGATCACCCAGATCTCTGATACCGGGCAACGCTTGGAGGCCCATCTGGTGATCCAAAAGCTCTCTCAGTGAAGCCAACTCAACCCCAGTAACACGAGGTTCTGACGAACATCCTCTCCATCAGTTCCTTCGCTATAGGTGGCCCCTGAAAGAGTTGCACTCAAAGAAGAACTGAGGCGTCGCTCTCCTATCAGCGACCAGACTCCCTGCTCCAGTTTGTAGTGATAGGAAACTGTTATATTCCTATCCAATGGATAGCGTAGAGACAGAATGCTCTCATTGATCTGAGTGGGACCAAAGCTCCCCGGATCCATCATCAGGCTCAGTCTTGTGTCCACCCCAAGGGGGTTTTCAAAAAACACATCGACATAGTTGCCACTGTAGGAGTAGCGGAAACGAAACTTGTAATTGGGTCTGACCTCCATGTCCACATTGGCAATGCGATCTTTGAGCTCATACACAGGCCTGACACTTGGGTTGGACTTGGCATAGTCATCCACATGGTATTCCACCAACCGCCTCATCATGTACTCCCCAAATCGCTGCTTGTTCTCCTGATCTTCCACAAAAGACACACTTAAAATTGAACTGTATTCATACTCTGCAAAACGATTAGGAGTGAATAGCTGGCGCTCAGCTTGAGTGCGGCCAAACCTCTGCTCATACTGAGCCTGAAACTCCCGACTCAGTCGATCATTGAAAATTCTCTCGCGAAGGGGATCTCGATCCTCGGAAGGGGCAGAAACCACCGTGAGTTCCACTTGTCGACTTCTACGCTCCTGCTCAACTGAGTCCAAATAGCCAGGCCTTTGACCCCATATTCGAGAAGAGCCTTGAGTCCCAAAAGCCGGACAAGCCAGCCCCAGGAACAGCCCCGAGCAAAACAGGACCCAGAGGGTCATCAGGGGAGTTGGCCTGGAAGCAGTTGTTTTCACTTAGTTTTCTCCTTTTCTTATATAATTTTGCAAGACCCAGACCATTCAAGAACCCTTTAAATCCCCAGCCAAAGGCCTTACTCAGGGACTCTACTTGGTCTTGTCTAGATTTTAGCCATATCTCCACAGCCCGGAGAAGAGTGCTGTAGTTCTAGTATCTTAGGACTGTTTTTCGAGTGACAGTTATGACTGCGTTGCGTCTACGAGGGATGATTGTGCTCCGGGACCCCGGCTGATAATACAGCAACTTATGAGATCTCACTCCCAGTTGAAAACTCGCTCGGACCTCCATCTGGCACGAAAGCTATGGCACATTTTTGGGGTTTTAACGATCGTGGCCCTTTACCTTTCGGTCAGTCGGCCCCAAGCTCTCCAGCTGGCGGTACTGGGGGCTTTCCTGGCGGTGACAGTGGATGTCCTCAGGCAGCAGTGGGCTTCTCTAAACTCCATGATGATTCGTCTGTTTAAACCCGTAATGCGGAGCCAGGAACAACTTGGCTATGCGGGGATTTCCTATTTAATGGTGGGTGTCCTTATCCTCGTCGCCCTGTTTCCCACACCCATTGTCATTTTGAGCCTACTTTTTTTAGCCATTGCTGACCCTCTGGCCAGCTATGTGGGAATTCTCTATGGCAAAGACAAACTGATTGGGCGCAAGAGCCTTCAAGGAACCATTGCCGCCTTTCTGGCCTGCACCTTGATTGCAGCCCTGTTTTTCTACTTCAATGGCCTTATGATAGAAAGGCTCCTGATTGTCAGTTTTTTAGCTGGCCTCATTGGGGCCTTCGCTGAACTCTTGCCAATTGGAAAACTCGATGACAATTTGACCCTTCCCCTCGTCAGTGCCAGCCTATTGTGGATTCTTTTTTTCCTATTTGGGGGGTTTTGAAATTGGTTTGGTCTAAGAGGTCAAAAGAGCTAGGGAAGTCAGGAGGACAAAAAAAGTTGCGCCCTCGCAGAGGCATGCACATCTATGTGCTGCCCAACCTGCTGACCACGGCCAATATGTTTTTTGGTTTTTTTGCCATTATTTACTCCATCAACGGAAATTTTATCTGGGCGGCCTACGCCATTGTGGCCGCAGCCATTTTTGATCTCCTCGATGGACGAGTGGCCAGATTGACTCGCTCAACCAGTAAATTTGGGGCTGAATATGACTCCCTCTGCGATTTGGTTAGCTTTGGCATGGCTCCAAGCCTCCTGCTCTTTTTATGGGCCCTAGAGCCCTTTGGCCGTCTGGGGTGGCTGGCGAGCTTTTTCTTTGTAGCCTGCGGAGCCCTTAGATTGGCTCGCTTCAATGTACAGGTCTCGGTCATTGAAAAAGGCTACTTTCAGGGGCTCCCGATTCCAATGGCCGCTGGAATTGTGGCCAGCTCCGTACTGGCTTTCCATGAATTGGAAATTGATGCCTCTCGCAATTACGGCCTTTTAGCCATGACCTTTTTGTTGGGTTTTGTGATGGTGAGCAACTTCCGCTACCGCAGCTTTAAAGACGTAGACTTACGCCAGAGGCTTCCCTTTACTTACCTTGTCCTTGGGGTCTTTCTCTTTGCCGTCATTGCCATGCGCCCTGAGGTGATGCTGTTTGTGCTGTTTATGTCCTATGCGGTTCTGGGTGCCATTGTGGGCTTTTTGAGGTTGGGAAAAGAACCCAAACGTCCACTTTTTATGCCTCCGGAACTGTCAACAGCTGATGGCTCCCTTGAAGAAGATGATCTACATGAGGAGATTGATGAGGACGAGGAGTTGGAAAAAAGAGGTGAGAATGAGAAATGATGGCCTGCGAGTAGGAGTCGTTGGCGCAACCGGAATGGTGGGCCAGGAATTCCTTAAAATTCTAGAACAAAGACGTTTTAAGTTGAGTGAGCTCAGGCCCTTTGCCAGTGAGCGGAGCGAAGGTCAGAGTGTCGCTTTTCAAGAGAAAACATGGACCCTGCAGAGCCTAAAGCCCAACTGCTTTGAAGGCCTTGATCTGGTGTTCTTTTCCTCTGGAGATGAAATCAGTCGTCAGTGGGCTTCTGAGGCTGTCAGCTCAAAGGCCTATGCCATTGACAACTCCGCAGCCTTTCGCCTCGACGCAGAAGTTCCCCTTGTGGTTCCCGAAGTCAACGGAGCCACTCTAAGCTCCCTGACTGAGCCCTGCATTATTGCCAACCCCAATTGCTCCACGATTCAACTGGTGGTGGCCTTAAACCCCCTGCGCCACGACTTTGGTCTGGAGTCGGTGCAAGTCGCCTCCTACCAGGCCGTAAGCGGAGCAGGAGTGGCCGGCCAAAGCGAGCTTCTCAATCAGAGTCAAGCTTGGCTCAAGGGTGAAACCCAACCATCCCCGGGTCCGACCTTTTCCCACCCCATCGCCTTTAACTGCATCCCCCACATTGGCTCCTTCAACCAAGATGGCTATAGCAGTGAGGAAATGAAGATCATTCGCGAAACAAAAAAAATTTTGGACCTTCCCCACCTTTCCGTCAGCGCTTTTACCGTCAGGGTTCCGGCCCTCAATGGACACTCTGAGGCAGTTTGGGTGACCTTGCAAAAGCCCGCAGACAGGAATCAAATTGTAGAGAGTCTCCGTGCCCAAGAGGGCTTAGAAATTTTAGACGACCTCAATCAAAATCTGTTTCCCACAGCTGTGCAGGCCTCGGGTACAGATCCCGTCTATGTGGGCCGCATCCATCGCGATCTGGACAGACCTGAGCGCTGGCTGATGTGGGTGGTTGCAGACAATCTCCGCAAAGGAGCTGCCCTCAATGGGGTTCAGATTGCGGAGAGACTCTTTACCTAGTGACTGGCGCTTTTCGACTCCATTGAAGCTATAGACTCTTTGACCTAAGTGTGCTGTGATTTACATATGAATCTTAAAAAAGCCATGGCTGGCTTAAGCTATTGTTTGGCTGCATTTGGATTGGGGCTTGGCTGGATGGGTGGACTGCCCTCTGCAGAGGCGACCATCACCATCCAAAATATCACTGGAGCTTCCAATCAACGCTTTCGCACCACTCAGGATGACCCCACCACAGTTGTCACTCCTACTATCTACGGTGGAACAGGGGGCTCCACTGGCTCATGCCCTTCACCCAATGAGCTCTGCGACACCTGTGCAGATTTAACCCCTCCGACCTACGCTGTGTGCAATGAGCGCCGGATTCAACCGGGCCTGGATCTGCGCATTGAGTTTAGTTCCGACAGTATTCCCGCCGGTGAAACGGGCTTTGCCGCCTTATTGAGACCCGGAGCAGACAACACAGAGATCCGAGTGGAAAACGTAAATATCAGCTCCGGCCAAATTGCCACCCTCACCGTGCCCTGGAGTCGAATCTGTGAGATTTTGCCCGAAGAAAGTCAACGCGATGCCAACTGTAGCTTCTCGTTTAACCGCCGCGCTCGACTGGGCTTTCTAAAGCCTGGCGACAGCTCCAGTTTTATTGACTCTGTGGAGATCAATTTTATTGTCCACTCCCCTTCCGAGGCCTTTGCTGCCACCTGCCCTGGAGACGGCTCCTCTGGCATCTGTGACTTTGCTGTTTTTCCTGGAGACGAAAAAGTCTTTATCACCGATCTGAGAAGGGGCTCCTTATTTCCCAATGCCCCTGGTGCCAGGATCTCACATCTGCGCATTCTTTTTTCAGATTCAGATTTTAACATGGCTGTGGGCTCTTCAACCCGCATCGCAGTGCTTGATGGAGACAGAGAAGGGCAGAATTTTTTAGCCAACAAGAGCATTGATGGCTTTGTGAACGGCACTCGCTACTACTTCCGAGTGGCCACAGAAGACATCGCTGGAAACATCTTTAACTTCACCCCCACGGCTCTCATCACCGCCACCTGCCCGGACCCATCGGACCCCAGTTGCCCCTACGCCGCCACCCCAGACGAAGTCTTTGGGCTCTTGACCGATGATCTCAACTGCTTTGTTAGCACTGCGGCTTTTGGCTCGGCCCTTCACCCCAAAGTTCAAGACTTCAGACTGTTTCGCGATCAAGTTTTGCTCCATCTGCCTTGGGGCCACCAACTGGTGGAGAGTTATTATCGCCAAGGCCCTTATGCCGCCCGATGGCTCCACAAGAACTCTCAATGGAAGCCCCTGATCAGAGCCCTGCTTTGGCCTCTGTGGCTGGGCTCAAAGTCCACAGTGCAAGTGCAGAGGTTTTTACCCAGATCCTTGGGGTTTAACTCTCCAAAACCCCTCATCGCTCTTAGCGTCGTGTTTATGGCGTTTGCTCTCGCACTCCTTGCCCCTGCTGTCCTGCTCATTGCTCACTTCAAGAGACGCCGTCAAAGAGGCCGACACTTAAGCCCGGCCCTTTTCATGGCTTTGATCTGGATAGGCTCTGGAGTCACTCTGTCCTACAGCCCATTTTTAGAAACTGAGGAATGGGGGGGCCTCATAGAAGAGGACTCTTCAGCTATCCCTCAGAGCCAGAGCCTCCACGACCCACGCGAAACTCGAAGGATTCGCCACCCCGACGCCAAGAAGGGGCTGACCCGAATCACCCGCGAAGGAGTTTACGAGTACCGAGTCGAGCCCTCGGAGCAAACCAAGTCTGCATCTGTCCGCTTTGGATTCTTTGAGCCCACAGAGCTTGCCAATCCCTCAACTGGGACTTTTTACTCTGACATCTACGACGACACTCAAGCTGCCACCTTACTGTTCGACTACGATTGGAGGCAATGGCACAGCGGACTGGGAAGAGCCAGCCTGAGCTTTGGGTCAGGGTTATTTTTTTCCAGTGGGCGGGGGCGCTTTGCATCCCCTCCAAATATTCGGGCCTTAGAGGAATTCACCTTTGTAGCCATGCCCCACAATATCTCCTTCAACTACCGGCTGCAGTTTGTCGACCGCCAAGTCCTGGTTCCCTACGCAAGTGCAGGACCTATTTTGTTCACCTTTGCTGAGTTTCGCGATGATCAAAGCTTTCCTAAGGCCGGCGGGGTCTTTGCCGCCCAAGTGAGCGCTGGGGCCAGCCTGAGTCTGGCTTGGCTGGACAGAAGATCCATGCAAAATATGGATAGAGACTTTGGGGTCAACGATATCAAATTGACTTTTGAGTTCCGCCAAATCATTGGTTTAAACGAAAACTTCGACTTTACTGGGGCATTGATCAACGGCGGCATCAGCGCTGACTTTTAGGACATGAAAACTCGCATTCGGCTAAAAGTTGCCTACGATGGCACAGATTATTTGGGCTGGCAGAGACAAAAGACCACCTCCGCCACAGTTCAAGGGCATATTGAGCTGGCACTGAGTCAGATCTTCAACGAAGCCATTCAGGTGATCGGAGCCAGTCGCACCGACACGGGCGTTCACGCCTTTGGACAAAACCTCCACTTTGACACCAGCAAAGACCCCTCTCGCTACCAACTGCTGCGCAGCCTGAATTCACTGTTACCTCACTCTATTTCGGCTCGCCAGGCCTGGCTGGTGCCAGAGGGCTTTCATGCTCTTTTGTCTTCACGGGGAAAAAGTTATAAATATCGCATCTATAACTCACCCACTCCCAACCCCATCCTGCGCCGCTACAGCCACTGGGAGCCCCGCCCCTTGGATTTGAATTTTCTTCAAGAAGCCTCCGATTTTTTGTTGGGGGAGCAGGACTTTAAGAGCTTTCAAACAGCTGGCAGCCCCGTCCCCTCCACCATTCGGCGAATCTTTAAGGCCCACTGGCAGCCAGTCTCTGGGAACCTGCTCGAGTTTCACATTGTCGGGTCGGGCTTTCTCAAACAGATGGTGCGAAATATCCTGGGTAGCCTCCTGGATTTGCACTTTCGCCAGGCCCCAGCCAGCAGGATCCAGGAGATTCTAGCCGCTCGGGATCGTCGGGCTGCACTGGGCACAGCCCCCCCTGAGGGCCTTTTTTTGATGGCTGTGCACTACCCCAAGGAAACTCGACAGCACTGCCAAGCCCTGTAGACAAAGCCTTGACAAGCCGGGCCTGAAACCTTAATCCTTGTCCCCTATTTGCTGAAAAGCTGGCTTAAAAATGAGGTAAAATATGAAAACCTGGAATGCGAAGCCGGGAGAGATCGAAAAAACTTGGTACTTGGTTGATGCGACAGATCAAACTCTGGGCCGACTGGCGACTCAGGTCGCGCGAGTCCTGCGGGGCAAGCACAAGCCAAACTTTACCCCCCATGTGGACACTGGCGATTTTGTCGTCGTGATCAATGCGGACAAAGTCAAACTCAGTGGCAACAAGTGGATTGAAAAGAACTACTACAGCCGCTCCAGGTTTTTCGGCTCACTGAAGTCTATCAACGCTCAGCAGCTGAACGCCAAAGACCCTGCTGAGATGGTAAAAACTGCTGTCTCCGGAATGCTGCCCAAGACAAAACTGGGTCGCCAAATGATTTCAAAATTGAAGGCCTACAAAGGGGGAGAGCATCCTCATTCCGCTCAAAAGCCCGAGGCAATGAAACTGATTTAATTTTAGAAAGGGATTGATTTTCATGGCTACTGACAAAAAAGTTTTCTATGCCACCGGACGAAGAAAAACTAGCGCTGCCCGCGTCTTCTTGCGCCCTGGCAGTGGCAAGTTCATGATCAACGGCAAGGCCGCAGATCAGTACCTTGAAACGGCAGCCGCTCGCAGCAGTATGCTTCAGCCCTTCCAAGTCACTGATACCAATAATAAGTTTGATGCTCATATCACGGTGAGTGGAGGGGGAGTCACTGGGCAGGCCGAGGCCATTCGCCATGGAGTGTCTCGAGCTCTTATCGCAGCAGATGCCAGCTTCCGGGGACCACTAAAGAAAGCCGGCTTTCTGACCCGTGACTCGCGAATGGTTGAGCGCAAAAAGTACGGCCTCCACAAAGCGCGTAAAAGCACTCAGTTCTCTAAGCGGTAATTTCAGTCAGTTCATTTTACTCGTCGAGAATGTAATTCATGGGGTCTACAGGGACCCCATTGACTCGCACCTCATAGTGCAAATGAGGTCCAGAGGAACGGCCTGTCGAGCCAACAGCTGCAATCACATCCCGCCTACGCACTCTTTGGCCCCGCTCTACGAAAATTCTCGAGTTGTGGGCAAAGCGAGTCACAACTCCGTAGCCGTGATCAATGGAGACAAGTTTTCCATAACCCGATTCAAAGCCCACATAGGACACAACTCCATCGGCTGGAGCATAGATGGGGGTGCCTGGGGGTGCAGCAATATCTAGCCCATAGTGCATCACTGGACGACGGGTGAAGGGATCTAACCTGTAGCCAAACCTGGAGGTAAACCAACCCCGAGCCGGCTTAATAGAGGGGGTGGCATTGAGCAGACTCTGTCGCTCAGAAAGGGTTTCCCAGAGCTCTAAAATTCCCTGTTCTTTGAGCTGAGTGTCTTGAACGGCGCGGTCGATGCGAATGGATAATGAGGCGTAATCTCGCCCCCCCTGAAGGCTCAATTCTCCCCTCATCTCATTGAGGGGGGGACGCTGCATGAAAACAGAATCTCTGATTAAAAACTCCGAAGCCGGAGCCCTCTCCTCTAAACTCTCTTGGCCCCGTGAAAAGCCCTGGCCTGCTTTGGGCATGGGCCCGATGGCTAAACTGAGGGACCTGTCCTCTTCCCCAATATTCGTGATGAGTTTGAGCTTTTTTGAGAAGTTCTGCACTCTTTCCAGAGCCATTTCTAGGGAGTTGACCTTGGTTTCCACAATTTGAAACTGGCGCTTCAAATGAGCATTTTCAGCCCTGAGTAACTTGTTCTCACCGGATTGAAGCAAAAGCCCCACGTAGTCTACTACGGCTGCACCTATGACTACTACAAACACCAAACCAAGAAAAATCGAGGCCTTGATCCAGGCTCCAGACATGGTGAAGTTGTAGGTCTTGCCACGACGATTGCTGGTGACCAAAAAGGTGTAGGTCTTTTTCTCCATCTCTAACCCCTAAATCGTAAACTCAATTTGATACGGACATTAAAGAGTATAATATATTGCGTCAAGCTTCAACGACTCGAATTATAATCACAGAGATATTATCATCTCCTCCAGCCGCCTTGGCCTCTTTAATGCATTGCGCTACAGACTCTTTCACAGGGCCCTGCCGACAGATCTCTAAAAGCCTATAGTCCGGAACCAAGCCTGAGAGGCCATCTGAACAAAGCAAGTAAGTGTCACCCCCCTCAACCTTGCGCTCAATGACGTCCACAGCCACATCTTTTTCAAAGCCCACACTGCGAGTGATCACATTGCGAGCTCCCAATTTGGCCTCCTCTTCATTGATCATTCCAGCTCTGAGCTGTTCATTGATTAGAGAGTGATCCTCTGTCAGCTGCCAAATGAACTTGTCTCGCATCAAGTAGGCTCTGGAGTCTCCCACGTTGGCAATAAAGAGCTTACTACCAAACCGGAAGGCGCCCACCATCGTGGTCCCCATTCCCATCAGTTCGGGGTTCTCAAAGGTGCTTTTAAAGTGAATGCGCTCGGAGGCCTCTTTGTAGGCTTTAATCAAGACCTGCTTTGGGGCCACTTTTCCATAGCCCAGGGCCTCTTTGAGGCGGTTTTGCACGATGTTGACTGCCAGAGCTGAGGCCACCTCGCCGCCCTTATGTCCCCCCATACCATCGGCCACAATATAAAGCATAAGGTCGTGATCCACCAAAATCGTGTCCTGGTTGATTCCTCGCTTTAGACCAACATCCGTCTGGGCCCACACATCAAATCTCATATATTCCAGTCTAAGTGAGTCCTGGTTAGGCACCAACGGAAAAATTGTAAATTCAGACTCAAAGCCTGAAATCCCCTGCCGATAAGAGCTTTGAGGTGCCAATGAGTTCAAAAACCCATCGTCCTATCGCCAAATATCTGCTCGGCAGTTTGCTACTGCACTTTTCCATTTGGAGCAGCCTGACCTTAGTCCAGTGGCTCAAGACTATCACTCCTGCCTCGACTGCACCTGAGACCATAGAAGTTAGCTTTATTTCGGCACCAGAGGCCTCATCCACCAAAAAGGAGCCGGAAAAGCTGCCAGACCGGCAACAGCCTGAAAGCCTGGCGCAACAGATTGTTCAACAGAGTGAGCAGGCCCTCAATGATGAGGTTCCAGAAGACAGTCGCTTCCTCGGTCGTCACAATCAGCGAGTCAAGCAGCAAACTCGGGCGGCCCAAACCGGAGCTTTTCGCAACACCGACCAACAGCCAGCCCCCTCAGAACCCCCTTCACCGACTGAGATGAAACCTGAAGCTCCTCGCAAACCTGTTTCCCTGGCAGATCTTCGCCCCCAGTTTGCTCCAAAAATTCCGCAGATCCCTGTTCAGCCCGTCTCTCGGGCTCCGGCCTCTCAGGACTCAGACCCTAGTCTGGGCAGTCAAAGCGATGACTACTTAAAGGATGTCCCGACTGGAATGCAGACCTTGCTGAGCACTAGGGAGTTTGTCTATTATTCTTATTATGCCCGGATTCGCGATCAGATCCGTCAGCACTGGGAGCCAGGAGTGAGAGAAAAAGTCCGCATTATCTACCGCAGCGGGCGTAGCCCTGCTGCCGTTCGTGATCGCATCACCCAGGTGGTGGTCACTTTAGACGACAAAGGCTTTTTAGTGAATGTGGAAGTCATCGGACCCAGTGGATTGATTGAGCTGGATGAAATTGCCGTGGAGGCCTTTAGATCCGCTGCTCCCTTTCCCAACCCTCCAGAAGGGATGGTTGAGAGTGATGGCACCATAAAAATTCGCTGGGATTTTGTGTTGGAAGCCAGCTTTTATCCTGTCCCCCAGGAGTCAGCTAAAGAGGTGATGCCCGCATGAAAACACTTCTCCTCAGTGGCTACAGCCTCACCCCAGAGCCTGAAGAGTCTTTTGCCCTTAAGGAGCTTCACGGCATTCGCATCATCGACTGGCAAATCCGCCGCTTGAAAAGCTTAGGCAGTGAGGTTGTGGTTGTTTTAGGGGGCACGGACTCAGAGGATCTGCTGCGTAAAAGTCAGCTGCTGCGCTACTGCGAGCTCGTCTTTGACACTCATGGAGAGCAGGTCAGCCGCTGGACCAACCTGCAATCCGGCTTGGAGAGTGGACCGGGCTGGAGCTTTGCTCTAGATATTAAGCACCCAGCTCCAGACCTCTCCACCTTTAAACAGCTGCGTGACCGCTACCTCATCGATGGACTGAACTCCCCCTCACATGTTTACTGCGCCACGCCAAAGCGCAGCCCTTGGCTGGTCAGCCGATCTGGTCGTCAGTTTATTAAATCAACTAATGATATAAATAGCTTAGAGGACAGCAGACTGCTCCTTGTTCGACTAGATGAAGGCTACCAAGACCTCTCGATCTGACTTGCCTCAAGCCCCTTCTGCTTCTAGATTTACCCAGTTAAAAAAGGAGTACTCAGAGTGAAAAAGGCAAACAAAGACCTGCTGGATTCTATTGCCCAAAGGGCCCATTATCTTGCCACCCGGATGATCTATATGGCCAACCACCGGGACGATGTGCAGAAGGGCGACCCAAAGATTGGCGGACACCCCTCAGCCTCGGCAAGCTCTTTGCACATTTTGGGAGCACTGCATATGGTGGTCAAATCTGGCTTTGACCATGTGGCCAATAAACCCCACGCCTCCCCCACCGATCACTCCTACAACTACCTGCTGGATTTGTTCTTAAATTCAGACTTAAGCAAAATGAGTTTGGAAGAAGCCAACCAGGCTATGAAGGGGCTTAGAGCCTTTTCACAGGAGGGCGAGCCCGTCTTTCAGTCCTACCACTCCGCCTACGACCCGGATCATCATAACTTTTTCCCATCTGGAACCGTGGGAATCCCCCCTGTCCAAGCTGGGTACCTGGCCCATGCCTATGAGCTTGCCAGGAAGCAGGGCTTTGAAGTGCCACAGGCCCACTTTTGGGCGTTGATGGGTGATTCTGAGTTTAGAGAAGGATCTTTATTGGAGGCCGCTCCAGACTTGGCAGAAAGAGAGGTCGGCTCGCTGACTTGGATTGTTGACTACAACAGGCAGAGCTTGGACGGCCACCGCATCACCAACCCGGAGATCATGCACGGCAATGATGATCTGCGCATTCAGCGAACCATGGAGGCCAACGGCTGGGAAGTCATCCAGGTCCGCCACGGGCACTTTCGCCAAGAGCTCTTCCGGCGCCCTGGCGGAAAAGACTTTCAACAACTTTTGGAGGCCGAAATCAGTGACTACGAACTGCAGGTCATTCTGCAGTTGAGCTCTGCCAAAGAGGTGCGCAAAGAGCTCAGCAAATATCACAAAAAGGCCAAGGCCTTCACAGACAAGCTCTCAGATGAGGAGCTCCTGAAGGGGCTTGCCGATATGGGGGGGCATGATTTTCTAGCTCTTATCGAAGCCCTTGAAGCCAGCAAGAAAAATCCCCGGGTTCCCACGATGATCATTGCCCACACCATTAAGGGCTGGGGGCTTCAGATGGCCTCTCAGCCGGGCAATCACTCGGCATTGCCTGAATTGGAAGAAGTTCAAGCACTTGCCAAGGCCCAGGGAATCAGTGAAGAAGAGGTCTTTGCCCGATTCAGCTCCGACAGCAAAGAAGGGGCCTTCTTGCTCAAAAGAGGCCAAGAACTCTATAAACAGATTCAAGAACAGCATGCCATCAAAAGACGCAACCAAGAAAAAGTCCAAGAGTCTTTGCGTGAAGCCGGAGACATTCCAAGCTCACTGGATATCAATTTAAAATTGGTCAGCTACCCACACACTCAGTGGATGCTGGGTCAGCTCACAGCCAAACTGACCCGGATTGCCAACACTCCCAGCGACAGCGCCAAACCCTTAAGTGAGTTTGAACAGGCCTGGAAAACGCCCTCTGAGATGATGATTTCCATGGCTCCTGACGTAGGCACGAGCACCAACCTCAACCCCTCTATGGACGGGAAAATTTTTGCTGCAGCTCATGTCGAAGATATGGAGGCTGAGTTCGGCGTGAAAGATCCCAAAACTCCTGACCTAGTTCCAGGAGAAGACCGCTCGGACCGGTTTTTGCGCTTTGAGATTGCTGAGGCCAACACCATGTCCTGTATGGGCTCCTATGGGCGGATGCGAGATGTCCTCGGCATTCCACTGTTGCCGCTAATGACGGTCTACGACTTTTTTGTGAAGCGAGCCCACGACCAATTTTTTTACAACCTCTACTGGCGCTCTAGCTTTATTCTTGTGGGCACCCCCTCAGGAGTCACTCTTTCTCCCGAAGGCGCTCAGCACGGCTGGAAGTCGGATTTTCAAATCCCCAACCAGATCACCTGGGAACCCTTTTTCTGCGTGGAGTTGGATTGGATTTTTTGCGATGCCTTCCGCCGCCATATGCTGAACGACAACTTTGATCGGAGCGGAGTTTTTATCCGAGGGGTCACCCGAGGGGTCGACCAAAAAATGCTCCTCTCTCTACTCAAAACTCAGGCTCGTTTCAAAATCGGGACCGAAGACCAAAAGCCCCTCTGCCATAGGGACTTCCCTCTGGAGGGAGGAGTCAGTGAGGCCGAAGTGCCGCCAATGGGTGATGCAGAGATTTTGGAATCTCTACGCCAGGATGTTTTGGCCGGAGCCTACTACCTGATCGACTACCGAGGCTATGCTGGCTACGAGCCGGGAGACAATGTGGTGCACATCTTCTCCATGGGCTCACCCACCACTGAGGCCATTAAGGCCTCTCAGGAGCTTTTGGCCAAAGGGATCTATGCCAATGTGATTGTGGTGACCAGTCCGGACCTTCTCCTCGGCAACTTGGGCGCTCAGGATGGCTTTAAGCACTTGCGAGAGACTTTAAAAGTTTCCGGTGATCTCTATCTGCACCCACAGCCGGAGATATCCACCTCCGGGGAGCTTGTCACCTTGGCTGGCCGTCGCATCCCCATTGTCAGCGTCCATGATGGAGAGGTGGGCCTCTTGGACAATATAGGCTCCATCGTCGGCGTGAAGCAAGAGGCTCTAGGCCTACGCAAGCACTCCCGCTGTGGTCGCCCCGTGGATGTTTATCGCTACCACGGCATTGACAGCGAATCGGTGATGAAGGCCTGTGAGCGGGCCCTTGAGACGACCAGCCTTGAAAGAGTCCATGTTCGGGATCTCTTTTCACCCAGGGGACTTTAAGGTCAGTGAGGCAGCCTTGGCCCGCGCCAGATAGACGCTTTCATGAGGTCGTGGTCTTTGTTCACCACTTTGGAGGCAACCGTGCCTCCATGAGAAGGCATATAGAATGGGTAAACTCCCTCGGTTACGATGCGGTCTCCTTTGACCTGAGCTTCAATAACTTTAAGAGTTGGGTCAAGGTCCCCTTGAATTCCTCTTTGCAATTTGGGCTTCGCCATGTTTGGGCCGAGGAGATCGCAAAGGCTCTCAATTCCGTCAGCGAAAAAAAAATCCTCTATAGTTTTTCTCTTCCCTCCTCAGGAGCTGCGGAGGCTCTGGCCGAGCGGCGCTGTACTGATGTGAAGGCCTGGATCTGTGATGGAGGCCCCTTTCTGAGACTCTTTCGCTGCTTTTTCAACTACGCCCATCACCAGGCAAACCTTCACA
Source organism: Bdellovibrionales bacterium (assembly GCA_007128005.1). Classification (GTDB taxonomy): domain Bacteria; phylum Bdellovibrionota; class Bdellovibrionia; order Bdellovibrionales; family UBA1609; genus SKYF01. The sequence continues at coordinate 3,282 of SKYF01000007.1, read as the reverse complement.
ATCCCGCCTTGAAACTGCCTCTGGCTCTGACTGCCTATCAGATTTTTCCAGGCCGCAACTTTGCAGAGGACATGAATTCCTGTCTCAGCCAGTTTCCCAAGGGCTTTCCCGTGCTCAACATTCGCGGCTGGGCTGATCCCCTAGTGCCCCCCGTGGCCATTGACGAAGTCTTTGCCCCCCACAGGCATCTGGACTTTGAAGCCCTTGCCCTCCCAGAGGGCCGTCATATCGACGGTCTCAAAAATCATGCTCAAGAGTACACCCCCAGGGTCGAGAACTTTCTAAAACTCCACTCCACAGCCCACAAAAGCCTTAAGGCTCAAAGCTGAGTTTTTGGCGGAGCTCCTCTGCAGCAGAAAATATTCTTTGTTTTCTCTCGGCAGTTATTTTCTCTAAACTTCTCACCATCATCGAAAGCCGGGGGTTGCGGCCAAAAAAGTCACGATGCCTCTCCACAAAAGACCAGTAGAGGCCGTCGACCCCATCCTGCCAGGGCCCAGCCGGGTAATTTCCCATTTTCCGGTAGTAGTTCGAGCCGCAGATATAGGGCTTGGTGGCAAAAATGCCGCCGTCACTGAATAGGGCCATTCCGTAGACGTTGGGCCCCATGACCCAGTCCGAGGAGTCAACAAACATCTCCATAAACCAGCGGTGCGACTCTTGAGGCTCAACGCCCAAAAGCAGATGCAGGTTACCCACAACCATCAAACGCTCAATGTGATGGGCATAGCCATAGCGCCAACTCTTTTGAAGAACCTGATCTAAGGGAGGAATGCCGGTGAGATGACTGGAATCTCGACCCTCAGACTCACCTGAGGGAGGATACCAAAGAGAGCTCAAACGCCTGTGATGACCCCAAAAATTGCTCTTCTCCTGAGTCTCGCTAAAGTTTTGGTAGATGCCGCGGATAAACTCCCTCCAGCCTATCACTTGGCGGACAAATCCCTCCAGAGAATTTAAGGGGACCTTAAGCCTGTGACCCGCATCGAGCACTTGATCAACCACCTGTTGAGGGGTGAGAAGACCAGTGTTGAGAAAAGGCGTCAGTACAGAGTGGTAGACAAAGTCAGAGTGGGGGGCCAGAGCATCCTCATAAGGGCCAAAGTGTTTGAGTCGCTCTTGAATAAAGCTTCTCAGCCAGTCCTGGGCCCCCTTGCGACAGGTTGGCAACCAAAAGTTGTCTCCTCGCCCCGGATGGGAGGGAAATTCCCTTTCCACCAGTGCGATCACCTCCATCAAGGAGTTTCCACCTGGAGAGAGGCCCCTATCCAAGCCCGGCAAAGAGGGAGGATGAATCTTTACCGGTAGAGCCTTTCGATTGTCCTCGTCAAAGCTCCACCGACCACCCTCTGGCACCCAGTCCTTGCCTCCTTTCTTTACCAGGATCCCCAGACGCTGGCGCTGCCATTGATAAAAGGTCTTCATAAAGGGCTTGCGCTGCTTTCCCAAAAAAAGACTAAACTCTTGCCGTGAAGTGAGAAACATAGGTGAGGGCCAAATTTCAACTGGCAAATTTTTACTCAAAGCCAACTGAGCCATTCGCTCTTCAAAAAATTTATCTTCAATTTCAAAGTGACAGAGATTCTCAACCTGATTCTTACGTAAAAACCGCCTCAGGGACTCCTCAAAGCTCAGGGAATCTTGCCCCAACTTTTCATAGTGGACCAAAAAGCCCAACTCGCGCAATTCCTCCGCATAGCTTCTCATGGCAGAAAGGAAAAAAATAATCTTGTGTTTGTGATACTTGAAGTGAGTGCAAAGCTCTTGGTCTTCCCTCATAAAGACCACATGATCCTTTTTTTTGGCGACAAATTGGCTAGGATCAAAGAGCTGATTGCCAAGAACAAGTAACAGCTTCATCTTCTCCTCACAACCAATCCCTTTGAAGCTCCTGCCAATGAGACAGATCCTGGGGGCTTGCAAAGTGAATCACCAAATCCAAGGCCGTCTGAGCAGATTGAATCATCTCGCTCAGCTGTTGCAAGTGATCCCCATTGAGTCCACTTATCCCTGAGGGGGAGGCTCCCTCAATGTCGATTAATTTTTGACAGTGCTGTGCAGATTTCTCAACTAACTTCCTCTCACGAGTCTCAAGGATGTTTTTGATCACCCCAAAAACATCTGGGGCAGCTGTGTAGAGTTTTGTCTTTCCATCTCCCCCGGCGGGTACAATCAAACCGTGGTCTTCTAACTCTGCCAGAGCCGGCGACACCAAGGCCTTTGAGACCTTCAAGCGTCGAACCAGATCCGCCCCACTCAAAGGGTCGGAGGAAAGATAAACCTGCGTCCAAATTTGACCGTGAATCCGGCGAAATCCCCAGTAGCGAATAAAATCCCCCACCGAATCGGCCAGAGACTTGAGCGCCTTGTCTGAAGCTGTCTTTTTTTGGGACATTTGACGAGACCTCCATTCTGAGGCATAATGTTCATATAGGTATGAACTTAATATAAACTCAGTTTGGTCCTCTTTGCAAGGAGGGTTTGAAATGTCTACCAATAAACTTTCTATTTATTACGATGGGCTGTGTCCACTGTGCTCTCGTGAGATCGATCACTATCGCAAGGCCCGGGGTGCTGATCAGCTGCGCTTTGTGGATATCACATCGGTGGGCTTTCAGGCTGAAACCGAAGGCCTCGACCCCCAAGAAGTGCACAGGGTGATGCATGTGAAGACGGCCGATGGGAGAGTCCACACCGAAGTTGAGGCTTTTATTCAGATCTGGAAGGTACTACCCGGATACGGCTGGATGGCGCGACTGGTATCCTCGGCGCCGATTCGACCTCTGGCCAACGTGGGCTATCGTGGCTTTGCGCGGATTCGACCTTGGCTGCCGCGCAAAAAAGCCGACTGTTCTGCAAGTCCCTACTGTGAGGCAAAGGGAGAATGAGCCCCACTTGGACAGCCAATTTGGAGCTCCTTCAATTGGTCGTCACCGCTTACCTTTGCGGAGTGATATGGATAGTACAAAGAGTGCATTACCCCAGCTTCAGATTCGTTTCTGCGGGTGACTTTGTAGAATTTCACCGCTTCCACTCTCGATCCATTACCCCTGTGGTCGGCCCCGCTATGATGCTGGAGCTTCTCTTGAGTGCAGCTCTCTTATGGCTACACGGGGGGCAGGGGCTGTGGCTCTTCAATTTTCTCTCGGTGGTCTTGATCTGGGCTGTAACTTTTGGCATCAGTGTCCCCCTGCACGGAAAACTGGGAAAGCCAGGCGACTCCGCCTCAGCCCCCTCAGTGATTCATCCTTTGGTGATGACGAATTGGTTGCGCACGGGACT
>SKYF01000211.1 GCA_007128005.1 Bdellovibrionales bacterium | reverse complement strand
CCGCCTGCGCCATCACCCAGGCCGTCGAGTCGGTCAACTGGAGAAGCTATGGCTTGAATCAGCCCAAGGGCGGCCTGCCCCAAGGGCCCTATGTTTTTGCCATCAGTGTGACTTCGCCTTTGGCTCCCCGATCGTAACCCACAGGTCGGCTGTGCCGGGCCACAGTCTCCCCCACCACTTGGGGCCAAAAGCGCCACAGCCTCCAGCGAATAAACTGGTGGGACAGGGTGGACTAAGCCAAACACTACTGCCTGGCCTCGCGAGGTGTTGAGGATGTCTCAAGCACCACCCTGACCTGCGATCTGCGTGGCGCTTTTAAAGTGGAACCTGAAACTCGTGCCGAGTTCCTGAGCCACGCCGCTGACTAGTCGATTTCAAAAATCTCTTTCCAGGCCTTGAGCACTAGTTCTCGGTCTTTTTGGTAATCAAGATCTTTGTTTGACTTATGGATGGCAAGCTCTTTTACAATGCTCGTGATTTCTTCAAAGGGAGTGTTTTTCTCAATATCACGGATCACAGGAAGCAAGTGGTGGCTCTGCATCAGCTGTTTTTGTGATCGTGGAAGAAGTAGGGTCCTGATAAACTCCTCCGCCAGCTCGCATTTTATACAGGTGGCCGGAATGCCTGCGTACTCAATATAAGTGGGATGAGGTCTTCTTAGAATTAAGGATTCAATCTCTCCTCCATTCCCCTGCAGGCGACGAGAGATGGTGTGAGAGAGGGGCTCAAAGGTGACCAGAAACTCATTGCTCTGAAAAATCTTATTAGCCTCTTTTAGGGAGTTTGGGGTCTTGTACACAACCATCTTGAGTTGCTCCAGAGTCTCCGTAAAACTGTCTGAATTTAATTTAAATGCCTCGATGGTATGCTCCTGCCAGAGCCAATGCAGAAATAAAAATCCCAGAGGGTTTTGCAAGGGGGAGGGCAGAACTAGACTTTCTCCGGGGATAATAGTTAATAGTTCACTTAAGGACCTTGGGGTAATAGTGAGGTTGTGAATAGATGGGCGGTAAACTAAAGTTAGTATAGACCAAGAGTGGGGCCAGAATCTCTGTTGGACTGAATCTTTGACCCATTCACTCCATTCCACTTTGCCTGATCCTCTTAGGGGCTTCCAGCCTAGATTCCGCTGAAGTTCAGGCAAAGAAATGAGATCAATTCCCAACACCAAATCAGGATTTAAGGCTGTCAACTCAGGGGCAAATGCATCGCTGATTAGGCTCTTGTTTTTGATGGCGACAAATTCAACTCGACATTGATGAGCTTCTTCAAAGTCTCTTACAATTTGAGGAGAAGATGCAAAGCTCGAAATCAGATTCTCTGGAGCAAGAATTAAGAGTCGAGGGAGTTCTGGAGACTCCGAACTTGTCTTAAATAGAGCACTAAGAATCCATAAGCCCATGGCGAAAAAGACTATAGAAAAAATGAGAGCTGAAAAAACTTGTCGGTTAAAAAATGTCTTTTTTGTCATGGGCACTCCGGTCCATTTCCTGTGCTGCTCAAGGAGTCGAGCGAGTGATTCAATCGGCTCTCACATGTTTCAATATGCTACTTTTTTTGTCTCACATGAGCAAATGCTTTCTTTTTACCTTTAAGTGTAAGAGATCGCTCTTGCGAGGCGGGAGCGGCCTCTATATACTATGAGTTGGGAATTCACAAAGTTGGCTTTAAGCCAATTTAGGCTTTGAGGTGGTTCGTCTGAGATTTTTTAGGTTTTTGACTTCCATTTTCGTTTTCTTTTTGCTGGGGCTAGTTCTTTTGCCCCAGGGTGTGGCTCAATACAATTTGGGGGCCTTTTGGCGAGGTGGCTGCCGCGGGGCTGATCTCTCTGCATTCAGCTGGAAGGGGGGAGCCGGCAACGCCCACTGGGACGAGCCCGGCAACTGGCGAGGGGGAATGGTTCCAGGAGCTGGGGATGTTGCGATCTTTGACTGCGGCTGTGAGCGTCACTGTCATGTGGAGATCAATGTCACCTCTTCTGTGAGAGGTGTCGACATTCGGTCGAGCTTTCAGGGAACAGTCACTCAGTCGGCCACCGCCAGTTTAGTTGTGGGCGAGCAGGGTTTTGTCCAGGCCGGTGGTCTGTGGTTGATTGAGGGAGAGCCCTTGAGTGTGGCGGGAGACATGAGCCTTGTCAGCGGGGCCCAGCTAACAGGATCTGAGCTCTTATTGACGGGTAGTGCAGATCAGGTTTTGAGCAGCGAGGCCACTTTGTTTTCTGTGGACTTACACAGAGTCAACAAGGCCTTAGGCTCTGTCAGTTTGGGTAGTGATTTGCTGCTCACGGATATTGGACAGAGTTTTTACATAGAGGCGGGCAGCCTGGACCTCAATGGTTTTGCCCTCAGCGTCGCAGACAGCCTGAGCCTGGCTGCTTCAGGACTGCTGATCTGCAGTGGGGGCAACTATGCGGCCGACTCATTTAGCAATGAGGGGGGGCTGGACTGTCCCGACGAGTTGATTTTTTCCACCCAGCCCTCGGCAACAGCTGTCGTGGGGCAAAACTGGGCACAGAGCCCTGTGGTCAGTTTTGTCAGCTCATCGGGACATCTCTCCAACCTGAGTGTGGAGTCCGTGACTTTGGCCCCTTATCTGGATGCTCTATGCACATTGCCGGCCACAGGAGTTTTAAGTTCCCTGGAAAACCCCTTGGCGGCCACAGGGGGCCAGGCCAGCTTTGCTCAGCTTCAGTATGATCTGGCCGAGACCATTTACTTAAAAGCCACAGCGGGAGAGGATCTTGAGGTCTGCTCCTCCTTGGTGCTGGTTGAGGAGCCTTTGGGTGAGGACCCCCCCCCTAACCCCAGCCATTTTATTGGCCAAGCTTCATCGGATACAGTCATTGATTTGAGCTGGATCTCTGGAGGAGGCTCTGCGGCGGGCTTTCGGATCAGCTATCAGTCTGGCTCTACCGCTCCCGCGGACTGCAGCAGCGGCACAGTGATTGATGAGTTCTCTATTATGGGCACCACCTTTCGCCTTGAGGGACTTAATGCCAACACCGAATACAGCTTTCGTCTTTGTGCCATTAATGCAGATGACCCCGCCTTGGTGTCCTCTGGAGTGACTCTGACTCTATCCACAGAGCCCGCGGCCACTTCCACCATCTTTGTGACCTCCCAGACCTACGCCACCGGAGCAGTGATCAGCTCTCCCAGCAATGCGGACTCAGAGTGCTCCTTCTGGGCCGAGGAGGCCCAACTCCATCCCCACTTGAGCGGAACTTGGCGGGCTGTGATTGGGACTTCCTCCCAGGGACCTGCAGATCGTATTGGAACAGCCAATATTTTTTACCCCGTCCGCCGGGTTGACGGAGTTTCTGTGTCCACTTCCAACTTGTGGTCCGGCTCGATCTTGGCCCCCGTCAATGTCAACGAGCTGGGAGATGTGGTGAGCACGGTCACTCAGGCGTGGACGGGCTCCACCTCAACCGGAGCAAATGCCACCTCAGATTGCAACGACTGGTCCTCCACTGGCAGTGGCGGAGCCCCGGCCACCCGATTGGGACAGCATGGGCTGACTGGAGCCACCGATGGTACATGGCTTGACAATGGGAGTATTAACTGTGGAAATGACATGCGCCTTTACTGTCTGCAGGCCTCGCCGAGTTATGTTCTCCCACCCCCTCCTCCTTTGAACTTAACAGCCACAGTGATGAGCACCAGCCAAATCAATTTGAATTGGTCCTCTGGCGGAGGCAGTACCCATGATTACATTTACAAGTTTCAAGAGGGCCCCACTCCCCCTTCCGACTGCAGCGGAGGCACTGTTACCAGCAACACAGAGGCTGCAGTCACTGGACTGAATGAAGGCACCACTTACTCCTTTATCGTCTGTGCCCGAAACGAACAAGAGAGCTTGATTTCATTGGGCGCGACAGTGACCGCCACCACCAGAACTCCAGAAGAGCTGGCCGTGGCAAATTTAGTGGTCTCCAGTATAACCACCAACAGTTTTAGCGTCAGTGTGGAATGGATGGGAGATGTGAACAACAACTCCTCAGCCACTCTTTACTATTGCAGCGAGACAGACTCTCCTGGTTGCAACCCTCAGTCTGGAAGTAGCCAAGCCATGTCCAAGTCTGCAGGACTCTATGTGGCCGAGGTGACAGGGTTGCCCGCCTCCTTTGAGGGGGATGTGTTGAATATTCGCGTGGTGGCCACAGACCCCGATGGAGTCACCGGCTCTCCGCTAGAGACTCAAGCCACCCTGATGCGCAATGATTTGATTATCTCCAATCTGGTCACATTTGGAGATGAGGACTCTTTTATTGTGTATGTAGATATAGTGGGAGACTTTGACAACAACTCCTCAGCCATAGTGTACTACTGCAATCACACCGATTCACCAGGCTGTGATCCGGAAACCGGGGCCAGTGCCCCCATGGTCAAAGAGGGCTCCCAGTACAGGGCCTTTGTCACCGGACTGACCTCGCCAGATGATCCCTTTGATATTTTAAATGTTCGCGTAGTGGCCTCAGACCCCAGTGGAGTGACGGGCTCTCCTTTAAATGGCAGTGTGGAACTCATACCCCAGCCGCCGATAGTTGAGTTTGCCAACCTAGAGCAAAGTGTGAACGAGTCTGAGGGGCGCAACACCTCTTACTGGGCCGCAGGTCTTGAGGACTGGAATCGTCGCTTAAAGCTGACCATCCTCAACGGCCTCTCTACAGCTCAGAGCAACTTTCCAGTGCTGGTCAAACTCAATGCCTCAAGGATCGATTACTCTCACTTTAAGGCCTCCGGTGAAGACTTGGTGTGTGTAGATGCCAACAACTCAAGTCTTTTGAGTTATGAGGTGGAGCACTGGGATCCAGATGGAGACTCCTTTATCTGGGTGAAAATCCCCAGTATCAGTGCCTCTTCCAACACCGGTCACTTTTGGATGTATTATGACAATCCTTCAGCCACGAGCTCTGCAGATCCTGCTGGCGTGTGGAGCAATGGCTTTGTGGGGGTTTGGCACCTGTCAGACCTTGAGGACTCCACCAGCAGTGCTCTTTCCGCCACAGATCACTCCACCACCTCCGAGCCGGGCCTAATCGGCATGGCCCGCGGCTTTTCAGGAACAAGTTATCTGGACTTGGGTAACCCCTCAGTGGTGCCCGCCGGGACCGAGGCTCGCACCCTCTGCGCCTGGGGAAAACCCCATAGCGACTCCGTAGGGCAAAGCCATTTGGTGTCTTATGGTCAGAACTCTGCTCAGCGAGCCTTTCAACTGGCTCGGGATGGGGTGATGGCTGTGGGAGACTTTAGGTCAACCCTCAAGCTCCTACCCCATCAGCAGAGCTTTTGGCCCAATGAGTGGACCCACATTTGCCTGACTTTTAACGGGAGCTCGGCAAGTCTTTATGCCAATGGAGGACTCTTACGCACTCAATCAGACATTGCCAGCTGGACTCTCACCAGAGAGCTGTTTTTTATCGGTCGAGCCATTGGCGGGGGCAACTATTGGAACGGCCTGATTGATGATGTGCGCTTGAGCAATGTAGCGCGATCAGCAGACTGGATTCGCATGGAGTACTTAAGTGGGAAAGATAAACTCCTGCACTATGGTGCCACTGAGCAAAGGCAGTCCAGCCAAATCACTTTGGAGCTCAGTCTGAACAAGCCCTCACCCAGCTCCATCGATTTGCCCATCATTGTGTCAGGAACGGCCTCATCCCCTGGAGATCACAACTTGGTGTCGACCACTGTGACTATCCCTCCAGGAGTGACCAGCCACAGTGTGGAGTTTGAGTACATTCGCAACTGGGCTGCAGAGGGCGACAAGAACATTGTGGTGGAGCTGGGTGAGCCTGTGGGGGCCGACCTGGGAGATCAGACCACCCATACTGTGACTTTGATTGATGCGGTCAAATCCCCTCCCAGCCTCAATCCAGTCACTCTGACCTTAACTCCCAACCGATGGCAGGTCCTGGATATTTTAGGCGGGGACAGTGATCCGAACCAGGAGCCCCTCTTTATCACTTCATGCACCCTGCCGGGCTTTGGAAGCCGTTTGGTGAGAAGCTCTGGCCTGCTCTACACCTCAGCCAACCAGGTGGGAGAGACCAGCTTTAGCTGCACCATTAGCGATGGAATTCATTCACAGGACAAGGTGGTGACCCTGGAGGTCGCCTCGCCCTACATTTGGACGGGCAGCAGTGAGGATGGACTGTGGAATACCCCGGCCAACTGGCTTGGAGGAGTGGTTCCAGGTTCAAACTCCGTGGCCTTTTTTAGTGATCCCTTTTGCGGCAGTCACTGTGATGCGACCATCAATGTGAACAGCACTGTTGCGGGTCTGACAATGCAAGCAGACTACACCGGCACAGTGACTCAGCAGACCACTCGAACCCTGACTGTGAGCACCAATCGCCAGGGCCTTTATGCCCAGACGGGAGGGCAATTTGCCGGTGGCTCTGGAAACATCAGCGTGAGCGGCTCAATGAGTTTAAGTGGAGGAGTGTTCACCTCCACCTCAGGGGCCCTCACCGTCGACGGCCTTCATGGGCAACTCTTGAATATCTTTACCTCCACATCCCCCAGTCAATTTGTCCATAACAATGGAACATTCCGCGTGAACTCATCACCCTATCCCACTCAGTTTTCGAGTGACTGGCAGTTTTTTTACCCCTCCAGCAATACAGAGTTTTGGAACTTAATTGGTGATGCAAAGGGAGCTTCAAACAGATGGTCACACATGAAAGGAGGACATAGAACTGTGGTTGTCAGAAACAACTACACTCATACTGGATCACATGGAGATCTGCATCAGATGAACATCCACCTGTTAGGGAACTTTGTTCAGAGTAGTACTACAAATTGGATCTCAAACGGGTCGGAAGCCCTCAGGGTTCACTTTGTAGGTGACAGTGACCAGACTTACTCCTGTAATAACACCCCCTGCCGAGCCCTCAATGCTTTTATTATCAATAAGGACTCTGGAGTGGTGGAGCCTGGCAATGGCAACTCCATGGCTCTACATTGGCTGCAGATTGTTAAAGGTAGCTTTAGAGCTCCAGCAAGCACCTTGGAGTTGGGGTCTCGATCCCAATCTACCCTGGCCAATTATTTTACTCTGGGCGCAGAAGGAGAGTACCTCCACAATGGTGGAACCCTAAACCTTTCTATCTCGAGAGCTAGCTGCCCAAACTCCTCTTTCCCTATCAGTTTACCCTCAGGGCAGTATCTGGAGCTGTATAATCTGAGTTTTCTGGGTATTTCTCCATTTTCTGGTTGCAGTGACCCCTCAACTTTAAATTTCGCGGCCAACACGGGGTTTCTCGTGAAGAACAACCTCATTTTAGGGCCAAAGCGATTAACTGGGGGAGAGCTTCGCGTAGAGGGCAATGTGACTGTACAGACTGGATTCCAGCCGGACAGCACCACGGCTTTGACCTTCTTAGGCGAAAACGAGCAGACCTGGACTCGCACCGGAGGAACTATGATCGCTGGATCCATCACCATTGATAAGCCCTCAGGGTCGGTGACCATGGGGTCAGCTATCAATCTGTCCTCCGGTCAGGACTTAACCATTGAGTCAGGAACCCTCAACCAAGCCGCTGCTCCCACAGGTTTCTCCCTCAATGTTCCGGGAACATTGACTCTCAGGTCAGGCACTGTTCTCAATCAATTTGGGGGCAGCCTCACCTATGGAAGTCTAGATAACAGCGGGACCATCAATCCTTAAACTGAGGTGGAGAATTTTTAGACGCCGTCTATGAGTTCATCATGTCCAGACTTGAGACAGCTGGAAAAAACCCAGTCATTTCGCTGAACATCAAGCGTCAAAGTCTCAAATAGATCTACTCGCTGTTTTTAAGCCTTGGGAGCAGGCTTGAAAACAGGCTATCCCAAAAAAAATGGGGCTTATTGAGAGTAGGAATTCCAATGTGGGTTTTTGGGCCAGCAAGGAATCGCATGGGGTGGGATTCGAGCCACATCCGGGCTGAATTCTGGATTGGACAGCTGAATTTTGGGAGTT
>SKYF01000077.1 GCA_007128005.1 Bdellovibrionales bacterium | reverse complement strand
GGGCGGCACAAATAGCGAGAATGTGATCACCATTGACCACCCCACCCTTTTCATCGACCATTATCACCCTGTCAGCATCCCCATCCAAAGTGATTCCCAAGTCAGCGCGATACTTTAAAACTGCCTCTACGGTCTTGGCTGGATAGAGAGCACCCACCTTGTCGTTGATATTAAAGCCATTGGGCTCATCACCCAGAACAATAACCTCAGCTCCAAGCTCTCCAAAGATGGCCGGCGCCGCCAAATAAGAGGCCCCATTGGCACAGTCCAAGACAATTCGCAGCCCCTCTAAAGACAGGTCTAAGGGGAGGCTGTTTTTTACATAGACAATGTACCTGCCAGCAGCATCATCAATGCGCCGACTGCGTCCAATCTGATGACTGTCGGCTAAGTGATTATTGAGATCAACCTCAGTCACTAGTCTCTCAATTTCCCTTTCCATGCTGTCTGGAATCTTAAATCCGTCTGCACCAAAAATCTTGATCCCATTGTCACAAAAGGCATTGTGCGAGGCCGAAATCACAACCCCTGCATCGGCTCGCATATTGCGAGCCAAAAAACCGATCCCAGGAGTGGGCAGAGGCCCTGTTAAATTCACATTGATTCCCATGGAGTTCAGGCCACTGGAAAGGGCCTGCTCCAGCATATAGCCAGAAAGCCTTGTGTCCTTTCCAATTAAAACCATCCTCTGGGCCCCTTTGGGCTTTTGCATTTTCCGCAGCAAATAACCCATGGCCTGCCCCACTTTTAACACCACATCCGAGGTCATGGGGAACTGATTGGCTGTCCCGCGAATTCCATCGGTTCCAAATAACTTCATTGTCTCACTCTCCATCCAGTTTTGCTTCAATCCGAACATCAATCTCCTCCGGCTCAATTGAGATCACTCTCAGACCCATGGGCAAATTCAAACCCTCTTTCCCCAGTCTCACGCTGTGAAGACCATAGCCTAAGCGACTCAGATCCACAACCAGACTGTCTTCGGTTTGATGAAAGCGTCGGGCGGCCTCGACAGGCCCCACCACTCTCACTCTTGCCTTATCGTCAAAAAGCTCCCCTGCTAAGACCTGAGTGCTGCTGGTCAACAGTTGAATATGAAGGTCAAAGTCGGTGACAACTTCCTTGCGGCCCAACATCGTCAGCCAAAGAATCAAGGTCACAAATAAGGCCACAATCTTATAGGCCAGATTGTCCAGAGCTCGATCTTTCACCCAACTTGGCCAGCTCACGCCCGACTCCTCTCCACTCCCTTAAAGGTCAGCCCGTAGACTTCATACAGATGTTGACGAATAGTTGCATGGTCCACATCAAAGCTCAACTGCCCCCCTGTTGCCAGACTGACTGAGTGACTCTCTTCCGATACTACAAGCACAAGGGCATCCGTCTCCTCCGTTAAACCAACCGCTGCTCGGTGACGTGTGCCCAAGTTTTTGTCTAAACTAGGATTCTTACTGAGAGGTAAAAAGCATCCCGCTGAATGAATTTTCCCCCCACGAATCACCACAGCCCCATCGTGTAAAGGACTTGATGGCAAGAATATGGAGTTGAGCAGTTCAGCACTGATTCGCGCCTGAACCAAAGTTCCCTCCTCCAAAAAATAATCCAGCACAATCTCTCGCTCTATGACAATCAAAGCCCCGTAGCCCTTTTGCGCCAACTGCACTGCCCCCTTGGCAAGTTCCTCAATCAAGTGAGTCTCCTCCACAGTCGAAATACCAGTAAAAAAGGGATTGCTACCGATTTGCGCCAAGGCCCTGCGAATCTCTGCCTGAAATAAAATCACAACAATCAAGAACAAGTTGGCAAAGAACTTTTCTAAAAGCCAGTTGAAGGTGATGAGCTCAAGCCAAATGCTCCCGATATAAGCAATGGCCAAGACCCCCATCCCTGACAGAATTTGCACGGCACCAGTTCTTTTGGTGAGGAGCAAAATTCTATAAACCACCACCCAAACTAAAAAGAGGTCCAGCAGATCCTGAGGTCTGAACTGAACCCTTAGCAGATTGAGAGCCTCAATTAAAGCTTCCAACAATCTGTGTATCCCCTTCTCTCTTATCAGCAGCTGTTATCAGGCTGTGACTGGATCTCCCACTGGCCCCTTGCCACCGCCCTTGCCCTCTGCTTCGGCCTTGGCTTTGGCTTCTTGCTCTGCCTTCTCTTTCTCTAGACGCGCCTTTTCCTCTTCTTCGGCTATCTTGCGATCCTTATCCAGCTTTTCCTGTACACTTTGTCTGCGAACCCTTAAGTCCTCAAGACTGGCCCCTTTCATCAGCATATTGACTTCCTCGGCATCTATGGTCTCGTACTCCAACAAAGCCTCAGACATGCGGTGAAGAACATCCATATTATCCCGCAAAATTTGCTTGGCCTCCTCGTAGCCCCTCATCACAAAAGAATACACCTCTTTGTCAATTTCCTCGGCCTTGGCGTCGGAATAATCCCGACTCTGAGTGGATTGCATGCCCAAAAACACGGGCCCTTCTCTTTTCTCTAAAGCCAAGGGCCCCAGCTTTTCACTCATCCCCCACTCACAGACCATACGGCGTGCAAGCTCTGTCGCCCGCTCGATGTCATTGCCCGCTCCCGTGGTGTAGTCTTCAAAGATCAACTCCTCAGCCGCACGCCCACCAAACATAAAGGCGATCATACTGTGAGCCTTGTTCTTGGACAAATTCAGGCTGTCCTCCTCAGGCAAGGTTTGAGTTAACCCCAAAGCCATCCCCCGTGGGATGATCGTCACCTTATGTATCGGATCAATCATCGGCATCTTACGCCCCACAATCGCGTGCCCAGCTTCGTGATAGGCGGTGATTTTTTTGTCCTTCTCAGAAATCACCATGGACTTTCGCTCGGAGCCCATAATGACTTTATCTTTGGCCTTTTCAAAATCATCCATCTCTAAGCGCAGCTTATTGCCCCGAGCGGCTTGAAGGGCGGCCTCATTGACCAGGTTTTCCAAATCCGCCCCAGAAAAACCTGGGGTGCCCTTGGCAATGCTGTCCAAGTTCACATCCGGGGCCAAGGGAGTTTTTCGCGCATGCACCTTTAAAATATGTAGCCGCCCCTTTAAATCTGGCTTATTGACAATAACCCGACGATCAAAGCGCCCAGGCCTTAGCAGAGCGGGGTCTAAAACATCAGGCCTATTGGTGGCTGCAATTAAAATCACTCCATCGTTGCTTTCAAACCCATCCATCTCCACTAAAAGCTGATTGAGGGTCTGTTCGCGCTCATCGTGACCCCCACCCATGCCAGCTCCTCGATGCCTTCCCACGGCATCGATCTCGTCAATAAAAATTAAGCAGGGCGCATTTTTCTTGCCCTGTTCAAAGAGGTCCCTCACCCGGCTGGCACCTACACCTACAAACATCTCCACAAAATCAGAACCAGAGATGGTGAAAAAGGGAACGCTCGCCTCTCCAGCAACCGCCCGAGCCAGTAGAGTCTTACCCGTCCCAGGAGGTCCCACCAACAAAACACCTTTGGGGATGCGCCCTCCCAGACGAGTGAATTTTTTGGGATCCTTCAAAAAGGCGACAATTTCTGTCAGATCCTCCTTGGCCTCATCCACGCCCGCGACATCTTTGAAGGTCACACGATGTTTGTTTTCCGTAAGCAGGCGCGCCCGACTTTTGCCAAAAGCCATCGCCTTGCCTCCTCCAACCTGAAGCTGACGCATAAAAAATATAAACAATGCAATAATAATAATCAGTGGCAGCCAGTTGATAAACATCGTCGTGAGCAAAGAGTTGTCGGACTTAATGTAGTTGGGAGTGATGCCTCGATCTTTCACTTCACGATAGCCTTCAGCATCCACGTTGCCCACAGTCTTAAACTCGGCGGCACCAAATCTCTCTTCCCCCGCGGCATTGAGCTTGCCCTGAATCTCTGAGGTGTCGAGGTTAAAGGTCACAGACTCAACCATTCCCTCATCCAGAGCCTCAATGAACTTTCTGTAGTCGAAATCCTGAACCAGGTTGACTCGAGAAGTGTCATACATCTGAAAAAACATAATTCCGGTGACAATCAAAATAGCCCAAATCAGCAGGGTTTTCTGGGAAGAACGCATTTGGAAGTCCTTTCTCTTATCTTTTCACACTAGCACGCCTGGGACCAGAGCCTCAATTGGATTCACTCTGAACTGCGGGCGTTGATCCAGTCTGGATCGACTTTCCACTGGCAAGCCAAAAAAGAGAAAGAAAAGTTTTTCTGCTTACTGTCAAGAATCTTTAACAACTCTCTGATCTGTGCAGAAGTGAAACTGGCTAGGCCCCGTCGCCTGAAATACTCCACCAAGACAATGGCTCTGGCCTCCTTGGGCAAAGTGGCCAGGACCCAACGACGCACCCCCTTCTCTCCAAGGGCCAGGCCGTAGAGCCAGTCCAGCCTCTGGGCGACATCCAGCTCCTGACTCAGCTGCTCGAGAGAGCGTGCCAGGACATCCACCCCTCCCGGCCTGTACTCCTCTAACTGGGGCAGCCATTCATGACGCATCCAATTACGAAGGCGGGATCGGTCTTGATTGGAGGGGTCCTCTATCCAGTTCAAGCCTCTAGTTCCTCCGTAGACCTCCAGATCGGAGCGAGAGACACC
The DNA here is from genome assembly GCA_007128005.1 of Bdellovibrionales bacterium. GTDB lineage: Bacteria > Bdellovibrionota > Bdellovibrionia > Bdellovibrionales > UBA1609 > SKYF01. The sequence continues at coordinate 19,608 of SKYF01000077.1, read as the reverse complement.
TAAGAGCGGTCGAAACAGGTTGTCCTTGAAGGCCTGCATCGCCGGAAGACCGGTGAGCCCGGTGCCTCGAACCAATCGCGTCAGTCGGGTTTCCAAAAGATCATCCCGGTGTTGAGCTAGAACTAAAATACGACCCTCTTGAGCAGCCCAGTATCTGAGCCACTGGTAGCGAAACTCTCTGAGGTCGGCCTCACTTTTAAGCTCTGTGCTTTGAGGCCTCGCTCCCAAGGGAAGGCTTCCATTTTGGGGGTTTGTGAAAACTCTAAGGCCCAGACCCTCCGCCTGCTGAAGGACGAAATCCTGAGCCCGATTCCGAAAGTCTCGTAAAAAAATATCGTCACTGGGACCATGATGAACATGGGCCAGGGCCAAACTGGAGACTATCTTCAAGCGACTTAAAACTTCAAGCAGGACAATGGAGTCAAGCCCCCCAGACACAGCCAGCAAGAGAGGAGGCGCTCCCTTTGAGGAGACCTCAAGGCAGTCCTTTATCTGGGCTAGAACTCGATGCTCAAGGTCTAAGAGTCCAGCCTTGCTGGAAGCAGCCCCCTTGTTTACAGCGGACGGTTTGAAATCCATAGCCTACAATCTCTACATCCCATCCTCGCCCACGGCAATCCTCGCCCACACAACTGACTCGGTGAGAGAGCCTACCAAAGCGATTAAAGACCTCCCAACCAAAGCGCAGGCAATCGGCACTCTCCTCATCTTCAGACTGAGTGGCAGAGCGCTGCCCCTGCCGGCACCAAGCCTCCCCCACGGGCTGGCCTGAAGAAGGGCTCAAAATTTCCCAGCCATCCAAAAAACAACCTCGGCCCAGGCAGCGGGTAAAGTGATCGGTGAGGCCCTGATCGTTGTGATGAAACCAACCCTCACCCTCACAGTCTTGAGCAAAACAGGTGACCTGAGAGCGCTTCAATCCTCCACTGCGCTCCACAATCTGCCAGCCCTCTACTAAGCAGCCCCCTTCCAAACAGGTGACATCCGTCGCGGCTTGACCCTTTACAGAAATAAAAGCCAAACCTAAAGCCAAGCCCCAGAGCCCCAGAACCCTTCCTAAACTTGTTAAATTCCCCATATACCCCCCTTAAGCCCCTCCAATTTAGTGTGTAATTTTTATATTCACCAGCAATTGGTGAGCTATGACTGCGTGCGCAAATCGTCACCTGAGGGTTTTTTGCCACTTTTTTACGCTTGATTGCGAATCTGACTGGCTTAGGCTGGCCCGAGCTTTGCTTTTTGTATTCATGGAGATGAACACTCAAACTAGAAACCCCTTATTTAACCGCCTCTTTCTACTGCTCGCTTTTTGGGCTTGGCTTGGTCTTTTCTGGCCCCCAGCCCTCCAAGGAGCCTCGCCCAGCCCGCAAAAAATAGGGATTTTGGAACATCTATCGACCCAGATTCAAAGCAACAAACAGCGACTCAAGGACATTGAGGCTCTGCTGAGTGACTCCAGTCGACGTGACTTTCTCTTGCGGGAAAAAACCGAATACGAGCTCAGACAGGAGTTTTTAGACCGACTGGTCCTTCGCGTAGCAGCTCATTATCAAGATCAAGACCTCAGGCAGTTTTTTGTAAGTCAACTCAATGACATTGCATCCGTGGAGCTGAGCCGCTCAGCGAGCGACAGTCGAATCTGGCGCTTTTGCACCTATTTGGCCGCGATCCTTCAGTCCTCCTCTGAACGTGAGGAAGGAACCCTTCATCTTATCCAAGCCTACGTCCAAGAGTCCTCCCTCACCTCCCCCCTGCCCCCTCAGATATTTCTTGCGCGAAGGCACTACACCAATGGCATCACCTCTGAATCGGCCCATGGACTCTCTCAAGAAAACCTCGGTTGGGTGACTGAACTGGATTTTTTGGGGGAGGTTTTTTAAACTGAATTGCTCTTTGACCCTGTAAAAAACTCCAAAGAACAAAGTTCTTTGTCAGGGGCCTCAGTCTCTGCAAGCCTTAGGGTGCAAACTAAAAGGGGGTTAAGGGATGGGGGATCTCTGTGTACGCCTTAGAGGAAAAAAGTGGGGGGGCTTGTTCTCGCGGGCACTCTTGTTGTTCATCACAAGCCCATTTTGGACGCTCACGGCAAAGCCCCTATGGGCTGACTCTTCTCATATCAACATCTGTGACCGCGGGGTTTTTGGGCAAATCATTGCCGATGCCCTGAGACAGCCCTGTCACCAGGTGTCTCTACAGTCGATGCAGTCCCAGAAAATTCTCGCCATCACTGCGCGATACCGGTTAGAGGAAATTCCTGAGGGAGCATTCTCCGGCCTGATTCAACTCACTGAGCTCTCTATTTATGACAACGGCATTCGAAGGATTGCCCCCGGGGCCTTTCAGGGCCTACAGTCCCTCAGATCTCTTGAGGTTTCCTACAACCAACTGGAGAACTTGGAGCCCGGAACTCTCCGAGGACTTCATCAGTTGCGCAGACTCAGCCTCACCGGCAACCGAATCCACAGCCTCGACCCACAGGTTTTTCGAGACACCCCTCAGTTGACAGGCCTGGACTTGTCCCACAATAAACTCTTTCATCTAAAGATCCGGGGCTTTGAACCCCTCGGCCAGCTGCGCTCCCTCGACCTGCAAAACAACGTTCTTGAGGACATTGCCCCAGGAGCTTTTCTGGGCTTAGACTCTCTGTTGAGCCTCAACCTATCCCACAACAGTCTCACCTATCTCTGCCCGCGCAGGCTTGATGGCTTGAACTCCATGGTTTCTCTGTCTGCGACCCATAATCTTATCGAAAATATTTTTCCTGGGACTTTTGTTGGCTTAGAGCTTCTGACAGTTGTCAATCTATCCTACAACTTCTTACAGCGTATCAGGGCAGGCACATTTAAAGGACTCAACTCCAGATCGCATTTCATTAGCCTGTGGTTGTCGCATAATTTTATTGTGACCATAGAGCCCGGGGCCTTCGAAGGACTCTACGCCCTTAAGAACCTTCACCTGGATCACAATGCCATTGAGTCTCTGGAAACCAATGCCTTTCTGGGCCTGGACTCTCTGCATAAAGTCAACCTCTCCTTCAATGAGCTCCCCCTTGTCAGAGCCGAAATGCTCCAAGGTCTCTTCTCACTTCGCGAGCTCAACCTTGAGGGCAATCGCATACAAGAGCTGGGCGACAGGGCTTTTGCTGAGCTCTTTCGCATCGAGAGGCTGTCTTTGCACAACAACCCCATCAACAGACTGTCCCTTGAAATGGTTGGACTGCCGAGAAGAGTTGAGGTCTTAGGTCTAGAGGTTCTCCCCTGAGTTGGATTTAGGCTTCTTTTTGATGACCTCAATCTCGGCCTGAACGCGAAATTTATGATCCTCCACAAAACGCGAGGCCTCTTTGACAAAGTCAATCCGTGAGATAATTTTCACGGTTTCGTTGCCCACTCGACGCACGAGTTCCTCTTTGGACTTATTGGCATTTGCTATCAGTAGGTTCAACACATCCTTGGGCAGCTTCACTTCACCCAGATAACTGCGTATATGCTCCTCAGTCATAAAGGCGGCACCCACTCCAGCGGTCACAATTTTTTTTAGTGCTTCAGACAAGCGCAAGACCTTGACTTCATCCTCTGACTGCGAGCCTTCATAAAAGGACTCTTCCTCCAAGGACTCTTGAGAGGATCGACCATCACGCTCATCTTGCTCACGAGCCGGTTTTTTATTTTCCATAGAGCTCAGCCACCCGCTTGTGATAGGAACTCATCATATTTGGCAAATTGACGTTCACCAAGGCCTTGCCCACTGGACCGGGCACAAAGACCTTAAAGTTGGCCTCGACAAAGTAGTTGGCCCTTGTCTTCTCAGCCTCTTCGGTCAGGTGCCAGTGGCCTCTATTGAGTTTGAATACATCTCCTGATTCCAACTCCCAACTCAATTTATAGGGTTCCTCCTCCTTGAGCCAAAGCCGGTAGGAGAAACTTTTTATCAGAGAAATCTCAAACTCCACGAGCTTCTGGCTGTCCTTCGCTTCAACCACTCGGCAGGCCTTCACCTCACTTAAAAACTTTGGGTAGCTCTCATAGTCCGCGATGATGCGGAAAAACTCCGGGACACTGCAGTTAAAAAGCTCACTGGTTTCAGCACTGGCCATGGGCACTCCTCTCGGTGTCACTCTTTAGGCCCCAAGTCTATTCCTGATCGAGCTGAGGATCAAGTCGCTCGACTAGGAGTTCCTCCCATCTGATCGGTAGACCACTGACAATTATTGTCGGCCTGTCTAGGCTATGAACGCAACCCCTGCCCCTTGCGCCCCCCCCAAGAGCCCCGTACACAGGGGCCTATCTACCCTTAATCAGGCGATTTTTGCAATTTTACGGGCTCCAAAAATAACTTCTGAGACCTTGCCCAGAGCTTGCATACTGAATATGGAGTTGAGGAGAAGCAAAGGATGAAACACAAACTGATTCCGGCAATTGTCTTGAGCAGTGGCATGATAGCTCTACTCACTGCCTGCCAAAACAATGATCTTACAAAAAATAGAGCTCTTCTGACCCAGTCTGAAGACTCCCAATATCTTGACGGAGCCGATGGAGGCAACCAAAGCCCCTCCTTCTCAAGTCGACCCATCTGGGTGATTGAAAAAGAAGATCCTACCTCTACAGAAGCTCAGCCTTCGGACCCCGGCCTAGTTACTGACTCCGATCAACAAACTCCTGACTACCTTTCCTCTCTTCCAGAATTCCAGGACTATGACCCACTCACCCCTCCCCAGTCTCCCTCTACCCCTCAGGCGCCCACCCGGAGAGAAGTCCCCAGACAGTTTGTCTCCTGGTTTGACACTGATTTAGAAACAGATCCAATCCTCTCCCTCTGCCGAGGCATGCAATACGAGGGCCTCTTTAGCCCCCTTGTCCCCGGACCCAGAGCCTGTGAAGTTCCCCAGACGGAGGATGAGGCCGGTGGCCTTATTGCCGATCGGGATCAGATCTTCCAATTGCCGGATATGATTATAGGTGGAGGGGCAGAGGACAGCTTCCAGGGGCTCCCCCAGGACCCAGCTGCAGCTCGGTTCAGCCAAGATCTGGATGTTCTATTCATTATTCACAGCGGGGGACCTCTCAGCGAAGTTCGCCAGGAAGTCCTACAGCAAATGAGAGTCGCCCTGGGAAAAGTTCCAGAACAGCTGCGCTGGACTCAAGATCAGATGCAGAGGGTGGATTTGAGTATCGGCATGTTCCTGACTGTTGGTACCAGTGCAGAGCCACGGCAAGGAGCCCCCACTCACGCTCAGTTAGTGGATGGAGCCAGCCTACGCAGCTCTGACTTCACAGTCCAAGGGGCCAGTTACGATCAGACTCTCAGTCAAGTTGACCGACGACTAGAGCAATTTGTCCAACAGCTCCCAGCTCAAGGAAGCGACTTGATCTCTCGACAGGGCTATCAGGGCCTAGTTGACCTTCGCGAAGTCCTAGCTCAGACAACTCCCTTTGACCAGACCTTCTTGCAAGCGGGCTTGTTCCGCCCTGAGGCCACCACCGCTGTGATCTTTATCACCGATGTTCCCCGAGCCTGTGGCGCTGAAGACACCTCAACTAACTCCGGGCGACGGCTATTTCAGCGCAGAGCTCAAACTAGGGCTGAGTTCTGTGTCTATGACGTCTACATGAGCAGCGGAGAGCCCCTCAGCCCCGAAGAGGCCAGAGGCTTTCTTCAGTTCCTTACCACTGCACCTTAAACTCAACTCGGCGATTCTGAGACCGGCCCTGGTAATTGCTGTTGTCGGCAACGGGCTCCGCCTGCCCCCTTCCGACGGCACGAATGCGCTCTGGATCACCGCCTAAGCGAATCATCACATCGCGAACATTCTGGGCTCGCCGCAAGCTCAACTCCCGATTGTAGTCCGGGTTGCCCACGGAGTCAGTGTGTCCCTCAATGATCAAGGACTTAAAGCCCTCCCCCTGCTGAAGGTAGGCGAGCATTTGCTCTAAATAAGTAATAAAGCGTGGATCCACCTCCTCGGAGTTAAAGGCAAATAGCAGATCCCTGGCCACAAAGGACTCCTGAGCACTTTGAGGACGTCCCACAAAGGGGCTCACCTGCCCTGGACCCATCTCTCGAGTGACCTCCTGAGTGCCCGGAGCGGGAGCTGATCCACGTCCCCAAAAGGGCCCCATGGCCCAATTCACTCCTAAGTACACCCGCCAGTCGGCCGAGGCCGTGCCCTTAGAAAGCTGAGTGCCCCCACCATAGTGAATGGCAATGTCATGGCGCAGATCTCGCTTCACTCCCACGAGTAACTCGGCTGTAGAGAGTTCCTTCGAAGTGCTCTGAGAATGTGACTGGGCCGGCACAGCACCAAAAAGCTCTAGGATCAATTTGCTGTCAAAGGAGGTAAAGAAATAGCTTGCCGCCAAGGAGGCCAACCACTGATCCGGCAAAGGGTCGATAGGCACTTCGGCAATCCTTTCCCCAGTCTGTCTCCATCTGCGACCAGCATTGAATCCCAGTACCCAGCCGCTGTCTAAACGGTGATCCAAAGCCATCTCCAAATTGAGAATGGGCCCGGCATCCTGACCCAAAAAGGGGTTATTGCGGATGCGGTTGAGATTGGCCGACAAAACTCCAGCCAGACCCCATTTGTCCTCAGGACTGCGCCACAGCCTGTACTTAGTATTGGCACGAATTTCAGTAAAACCCGTCTGAGAAAACTCCGTTCGCGCCCCATCAAGACCTGAACTCACATTTTGATTGAGCACCGCTGGAAAACTGATCCCCATATCCCAGTTGGGCAACAGCCCGATGCCAAAGTTCAGATCCGAGCTCAAGAGGGTATCAGAGAGCTTGGTGCGAGAGCCCTCGGACTCGTACTGAGGCAGGGAGTTAACGGCAAAGTTGAGAAACAAGCCCAAGTTAAAGATCCCTGGATCCAACACCTGAGAGGAGTGGACGGTGACAAAGTCCAAGCCGTTGGTAGTGGGATTAAAATTCTGGGTGTCGACTCCAACCACATTGGCTCTTAGAGGTAGACTTAGACCCAAAAAGAAAGTCAAGATGACCCCAGCTGTCCACAGACTTAGTCTTCCTTTTTCACTTGCAGCTTTGCTGTCCTGTTCTCTGGGCTGTTGTCCCTGCTGCCTTCTCACTTTATACCCCCCCGTTGTCTTTTCCAGTTGCCTATTTTTTTTTGAATAGAGCCTCTGCCTGGGCCCTCAAGTCCTCTTTGCTCTGAGCTGACCGATCCAGCCCTGTCCCTGATCTGGTCTGGTCCGCTGCCTCAAAAAACTCACAATAATTGGCCCGGTCTTTTTCCTTCACCACATCCGCTGAGGTTTCTCGACACTCGTTATAGACCTTGGGATCATAAAACCGACAGTTCTTGCAGACATGCACATCTGCTCCACAGCGATCACACTCGGCCCGAAACCCCACCCGTTCAGCAAAGCTCAACTTCTGACCACAGTCAAAGCAGAAAACAAGGATCTGTCTTGAACTCATCTGCCGCCGGACACCACTGAAGACTTAATATTGAAATTGTGCTCGGCCTTCACATAGCGAAGCGTTCCCGTCTGCGAACGCATCACCACAGACTCAGTGGTCGCCCTCTGACCAGGAAGAGTCCTCACCCCGCGCAACAGTGGGCCATCGGTCACCCCAGTGGCACAAAACAACACGGAACCTCGAGCTAGCTCATCACGCTGATAGGAGCGAAGAGGATCCTCCACACCCATCTGTCTGGCCCTGTCCCTTTCGGCCTCATTTTTAAACAGCAATCGCCCCTGAAAGTCTCCACCCATGCACTTAAGAGCTGCTGCCGTGATGACTCCCTCTGGAGCTCCTCCCACACCTAGAAGCAAATCAATGCCCGAATCCTCCCAACAGGCGGCCATGGCTGCCGACACATCCCCGTCCCCAATCAAGCGAATTCTGGCTCCTATTTTCCTCACCCGTTGAATAAGCTCCTCGTGACGACTGCGATCCAGTATGACCACTGTGATATCTGAAATGGGCTTGCCCAAAGCCTCTGAGACTCGGGCCACGTTGTCTTCGGGACTTGCATCGATGTTGATCGCGCCAAAGGCCTTTGGCCCACAGGCCACCTTGTCCATATAGACATCAGGGGCATGGAGGAAATTCCCCTTTTCCGCTGCCGCAATCACCGAGATCGCCCCCACATCCCCCTTGGCACAGATGGTGGTCCCCTCAAGAGGATCTAGGGCGATATCCACAGCTGGGGCCTCTGGTGAAGCCAAGCCCACCTCTTCGCCAATAAACAACATGGGGGCTTCATCTCTTTCCCCCTCCCCAATCACCACGCGACCGGAGATATCCACTCGATCAAATGCTTTTCGCATAGCATCAACGGCGGCTTGATCTGCGGCTTTTTCATCTCCACGCCCCATAAAGCGGGCACTCGCTAAAGCGGCCGCCTCAGTGATTCTTACAAACTCCAAGGCCAAGTTTCTGTCCATTTTTCCCTCTCCAATACCTGCACCAGCTCCGGGGGCGGGCGCTGAACTTTAAATTGTCCATCCAGACCTATATGCTGGGTCTCACCCCAGGCGATAGCCTCATTTTGAAATCTGTCGGAAAAAATGACATAGCGAAAGTGAAATTTCAATCTTTCTAGGCGCAGTTCCAGATAAATCCTCAACTGATCTAATAAAAAGGCGGGGCGCTGGTAGCGAACAGAGGAGGAAACCACCGCCAAGACAAAGTCAGCCTGAGGAGAATGAAAGGGGCCCAATTGATGCCTTCTCAGCCAAGCCACTCGAGCCTCTTCAAAAAAACGCAGATAGTTCGAATGATGAGCCACAGTCATGGCATCTGTCTCATAAAATTGAACCAAGTGAGAGTGACAAAAGTGCTCCGACAGATCTTTCTCTTGCCATTGGGGTCTGGAGGAATTCAATGCCCTGCCACCCTTGTCAACTCCTCAAGCAAGGCCTTCAGAGGCCCGCGTTGCTGAGGGACCTGGGACAAGAGATGAACCACTCGCATCAGAAGTGGATGCCCTTGGGCCTCAATCTCAGTCTTGGTCTCGCCCTTTAAGACTATCGAGAAGCGCCCCTGGTCGTAAAAAAACCAGTCTTCATCTAACTGAATATCCGCCCTTTCAATCAGGTAGTGGTTGCCCTCGGTTTTGGTCTCCTTGGTCCACAAAAAGACGTTGGTGTCTTTAGGCCCATGATACCAAAACTGGCAATCCAAGTCCGGGGAAAAGTACTGAGGGTCTACCTTGTTCAAGGAGGCCCCAATCAATTGATCAGCCAGATAGAGATTGAGAGCCATGCGGTCCTCCGCCCCCAGTTCCAAAAAGCGCAGACCAAAACTCTTTTCTCCAACCCAAACAACTTCCGCCAGACAGATGAGTGCTCGCTCTGCCCCCGGCAAAAGGAGATGCACTTGAACCTGCTGCCCCTTGGTCCACTTTTGATCGCTGCTTGAGAGCCTCTCCAAGGCCAGGCCTGCAAGACCCATATCAAAGACCCTGAGCCATGGACCTGCGGGGTGGACCTGGGCCTTGACCCCAAACAGGGATTCAGCTTCACTCTGATCCCAGTGCAGATGAATGCGCTGAAAGCGCCGATCTTGAAAGCCTTTTGCTTTACCCTTACTATTGTCCATAGGACTCCTCCACATAGCTACGCAACCGACTGGCCACCCTTTGCATCACCACTTCCAATCCGAATCTGGCAAAAAAGATGGGTATGGGAAATTGCTGGTAATCATAGATCCCTCGCAAAGACACCTCCGTGACTTTGTCATCGACTGGATCAAACAACAACCTGGCCCTCATTCCCGCAAACACCCCCTCAAGAATATGCAGATCCATGGCCTGCTGCCGAGGCTCTGGCAAGTCCCCCGGAAAACTGAGTTGAATCAGCATGCGAGCATGATAGTTAAAGGCCTGAGTGTGCAAAAACAACCTTTGAGTGTCCTCACTGTAGCTGGCCTCAACAATATGAGAGCTCACCTGTGGAAGAGAGGAAAAGTCCAAAGTGCGCGCCCAAGCATGGGCCTGAGGGGCTCGGACCTGTCCAGCCCCTAGAAGGCGCAGCCTCTGTCCATCGCTCTGCCGCTGACTGCGCACGGAGACCAAAATAAATCGCTGTTTGGAGATGCGCTGATGGAGAGCCGGGCGCTCACGCCAAAAGCGATCCTGGCTATGAATTTCAGACTCAGCCCCAGGCCCTAGACTCGAAACCCCAGCCTGAGCCGTCAACTGAGCCCAAAAACTCAGCACAGAGCCCAGAGAATACAGCATTTCCTCCCCCTCTTTCAGCTTGACCTTGTGTCGAAGCTCAAAGCCACATACTATCTTAAGCTATGGAGCCGAGTCATCCCTGGAAAAAACAACTTGCTATGTGGGCCACGGCCTCGCGGATGGCCCTGGCCCCTATTATCATGCTCATCCTGGTCCAACCCGGAGAGTGGGCCTACTGGACTTCGGCAGTTTTATTTGTCCTGGGCTCAGCGACGGATTGGCTAGATGGCTACTGGGCAAGAAAATACAACTCCCAGTCAGTGCTCGGTCAGCTGATGGACCCGATTGCCGATAAAATTCTCGTCTTGGGCCCCCTGCTTATGATGCTCTCCATTGGGCGCGTCGATGCCGTCATGGTTTTTTTACTCATATCTCGAGATATTTTTATTGCGGGAATTCGCTCGGCAGCCGCCAATCAAAAGATCATCATCGCAGCCGGCCCCTTAGGTAAGTGGAAAACAGCCATTCAAATGGTCTCAGTCACCGCCCTTCTGATTTATCAGCCCCTGCTCTCGGTCCCTGTTGCAGAAATCGGCTACTATGGACTTTGGTTGAGCGTTATTTTCAGCCTGGCCTCTGCAGCGCAATACACCTGGAACTTTGCCCGCCACAGCCCTTCTCCCTCCACTAGACCCTTATGACGAACTGCCCCATATCTACGGGCCTTGGGTTGGGCCGCTGAACTTCTGCGAACAAATTGACAAAGACCCCGCAGCCAGACTACACCTAGGCCTTCAATCGTTCGCGGGAGTAGCTCAGTTGATAGAGCGTCGCCTTGCCAAGGCGAAGGTCGCGGGTTTGAGCCCCGTCTCCCGCTCCAAAAGCACTTTTCTTGCTGTCTGGACTGTTGCTACCGCTTGCAGACTCCGAAATAACTGTATGAAGGCACTTACTGCAAACCAGTAAAACAACAGGCTTTATTTATATGAGTGAAAAACAAAAGGTTCCAGAACAGAGCACAGAAAAGATCTCAGAGCCGTCAGGACCAGTGAATATTGATGATTTAGAGGTACAGATCCTGATTTTGGCTCAAAAAGCGCAGGCCATGAATCAAACAGGATCTTTCCTAAGCCGGCGCGGCTGGCCCACAACTGTGATCTCAAATATAGCAGAGGCCATTAAAATCATTGTCAAGGACAGACCCGACTTTGTCCTGATCTCAATGAACCACCCAAGCCCCAAAGCTCTCAAGCTACCCGCACTCCTTACAAAGACCCTGAATATTCAGTGCGTGGGCTTTGCAGAAAAAGCCGATGCTATCACCCTTGAGAGGCTCAATCGATCTCAATTCACCCATAGGATTGGAGGGTTTGCCAGTGGCCCCAGTGTGCAAAGGGCCATCCGCAAAATCTTAAACGATATCTACAACCCATCAGAGACCTCAGATGGCTCGGACAAAAAGGCTCCCGAAGGGCAGGGTTCAGATGCCATTCGCATCTCTGGTTCAGATGAGGCCACTGTGCTTTCCGGAGGAGGAGACAATCTGCACACCATCAAAGGGGGTTCAGTCGGGGTGGATCACGACACAGTTGAATCTGGAAAGTACACTCTCCACAGCCAAAAGGTGAAGCGAAAGCTCAAGGACCTAACTGCGCCAAAGGGTTCTGCCAGTCAAGATCAGAGCGCCCAGGCCCAGGAACTGCTAAAGTTATTGGGTGAAGAGGAATCTCTGATTCTCCACCCCTCTGACTCTAAAAACAAGCAGAACTCTCAACCACCTCAGCGGTCCGACGAAGGATCGGCCGCAACTCTCATTATAAATTCTCAGACTCAACCTTTGACGGAGTCGGAAAACCTTCTCTCTCAAATTGTCCAAGAAGCCTTGGACCGCGTCTGCGACCAACAGCAAAGCGCCTCTATTGAGGGAGATCTCAGAGACATTGATTCTGTTGGAGTGCTGGCCGTCGATGGGCTTGGCATGCAAGGCTACCTGCTTGTGGCAAAGTCCGCAAAGCCCCATGAGGTCCCTACTGAGTTTTTAGAGGAACTGAGAGTGGCCATGATCCAAGATCTGCTTGCCAAAGACTTGGTGGCGGATATCAGCGCGGCTTTTTGCCTCAAAGCCGGCAGTTTAGATTTTAAGCAGTGGATGCAAACTAAGTCCCCTTTTAACCTGAGCTCTCAACTTCACAACAACCTTATTCTGGTGGGGTTTATTCCAAGGCTTAGGCCCCTGCCCCAGTTGCGCAATGGCCCGGATCGAAGCATGGCCTCCTTTCCCCTCGACACCCTCTCTCCAGAGCAGGCGATCGACTTTAAGGCCTATTTACACCTCAAAAAAAACGACAAATACTTTCTCTACCTCAAAGAGGGTCGTCATATCCAAAGCCGCCAGCTGCAAACTCTGGCCCAGAGAAAAATTAAAAATTTAGCCATTCACAACGACGACAGCGACAAGCTCCGTCAATATGTGGCCAAAGCAGACCTAAAAGCTCAGTCTCAAGACTTCCAAAAGAAGTCCGCTGTTGAACAGGGCAAAAACAAAAAGAGTGCCTAGGGCCTCAGTGCGACGAGCTCCTCCACCACCGCAGGCTCTGCCAGAGTGCTCGTGTCGCCAAGCTCAGTCAGCTTATTCTCTGCAATCTTGCGCAAAATTCGCCGCATGATCTTTCCGCTGCGAGTCTTGGGCAAAGCCGGTGCCCAGTGAATGACATCGGGCTTTGCAATGGGGCCAATTTCCTCTCTCACCCAATTCACCAGCTCTTTCTTCAGCTCCTCTGAGGGCTCCACTCCTCTGACCAAGGTCACATAGGCATAGACACCCTGGCCCTTGATTTCATGGGGAAAGCCTACAACTGCGGCCTCTGCCACTTGGTGATGTCCCACAAGAGCGCTTTCGACCTCCGCCGTGCCCATCCGGTGGCCCGAGACGTTGAGCACATCGTCCACTCGGCCACTGATCCACAGGTAGCCGTCCTCATCTCGTCTGGCTCCATCTCCGCTAAAATAATAGCCCTTGAACTGACTAAAATAAGTCTCTTCAAAGCGCTGAGGCTCGTTGTAAACGGTTCTCATCTGTCCCGGCCAAGAGTCCCTAAAGCACAATAGCCCCTCTCCGGCACCCAGAATCTCTTGTCCCTGTTCGTCCAACAAGATGGGCTCCACCCCAAAAAAGGGCCATGAGGCTGAGCCCGGTTTGAGGTCAGTGGCTCCCGGAAAAGGGGTGATCATAATACCCCCCGTTTCCGTCTGCCACCAAGTGTCGACAATGGGGGCCTGACCACGCCCACCCATTTCACTGTACCACCACCAGGCTTCGGGATTGATGGGCTCTCCCACTGAACCTAGCAACCTGAGGCTCTGCCGAGAGGTCTTTTGCACAGGCGCCTCGCCCTCCTTCATCAGGGCTCGAATAAGTGTGGGCGCCGTGTAGAGGATTGAGACATTGTACTTGTCCACCACCTCCCAGAGCCTTGAGGGCGTGGGCGAAGTGGGAACCCCCTCAAAGAGCACACTGGTGGCTCCTGTGGCCAGGGGCCCATAGACCATGTAGCTATGACCGGTCACCCAGCCCACATCTGCAGCACACCAGTAGATATCCTCTGGATGGTAGTCAAAGACCATCTCAAAACTCATAGACGCATAGAGGAGGTAGCCTCCCGAAGTGTGCAACACCCCTTTGGGCTTGCTGGTCGAGCCTGAGGTGTAGAGAATAAACAGCGGATCCTCGGCATCCATTTCTTCAGCGGGACAGTCGGGGCTGGCCTTTGCCACCAATTCGTTGAGCCAGAGGTCTCGCCCCTCCTGCATGGACACCTCAGCCCCTGTGTGTTGAACCACAAAGCACTTCTTCACCCCTGGGCACTGGGAGAGAGCCCTATCGGCATTGGCCTTGAGCGGCAACCTTTTGCCTCCCCTCAGCCCCTCGTCGGCAGTGATCAAATACTCACTCTGACAATCTTGAATTCGGCCCGACAGAGAGTCCGGAGAAAAGCCTGCAAAGACCACGGAGTGAACCGCCCCAATGCGCGCGCAGGCCAGCATGGCCTCAATGGCCTGGGGAATCATTGGCAGATAAATGGTGACTCGATCCCCCTTTTTTACCCCCTCACTTTTAAGAACATTGCTCAAGCGACAGACCCTTTGATGGAGCTCTCCGTAGGTGATGGTCTGCGTCTGCCCTTCAGGGCTATCGGGCTCAAAGTAAAAGGCCACTTTGTCTTTATGCTGAGGCAGGTGTCGGTCGAGACAATTTTCAGCCACGTTGAGTTTGCCCCCCTTAAACCACTCCACTTTAATCGGACTGAAAAAAGAGGTGTCCTTTACCTTTTGCCAGGGAGCTCGCCACTTGAGCCTGCCCGCCTGTTTGGCCCAAAATCCCTCGGGATCGCGAATGGACTCCTCATAAAGGACCCTGTATTGATCTTTGCCGATGTGGGCTTTTTCCATCCACTCCGGCCGCAGGGGAACCCTTTCTGGATGCTGGCTATGGCTGCTCATGTGTCCCTCCTTTTATTTTATAGTCGACTAAGCCCTTGAGCTTGAGCCCAAGGCTACATAGAGTGGAGTCAGGATGCAAAACTTAGCTCAACACAGCATGATTTGGCTTTACCGATGTCTAGTGACAACCACCGCTCTTGTGGCCCTGATTCCAGGACTCATTGTCAGCAAAAAGCTGCGCCAGGGACTTGCGGGGCGCTGGAGGCAGGCCCGCCAACTCTCGGCCGGTGAGCGCAAACCGACAACATCCCATACCCCATCCCCGCGCTTTCTCATTCACGCCGCAAGTGGGGAGTTTGAGTATGCAAAGCCGGTGATTCGAGCCCTGAAGGCCGAGTTTCCCTCTTGTCATATCACCGCCACCTACTTTTCTCCCTCCTACGCGAAAAACGTCCATGGCTTTTCTGAAGTCGATGAGGCCTACTACTTGCCCTTGGACTTGAGTTGGAGTTGTCGTCGTTTTTTGCGCAGGCTCCGCCCCGACCTTGTCCTGATTGCCCGCACGGATCTATGGCCCGAGTGGCTGTGGCAGTGCCGCAGGCAAAATATCCCCGTCTGGCTGTTTTCGGCCACAAAAAATCTCACTCAGTCCGGCCCCGTTAGGGGGCTCACAAAAAGCCTGCGCCGCTTTCCCTACTCTCTTCTAGAGGAGATCCACTGTGTCAGCTCTGAGGACAGAGATCAGCTGATCCACCTTGGCCTTGACTCTGCAAAAGTTTTTGTGGGCGGAGACACACGTTTCGACCAGGTCTTACATCGCCTGGCCCAGCCCAAGCCCCTCAAAGAAGAACTCCGCCCCGCCTTTTCCAAAGATCAGGCCATTCTCGTTGCTGGCTCCACCTGGACCGAGGATGAGCGGGCTCTCTTGCCCGCTGCAAGAAACCTGCTGACTCAATCTCAACTGCGCCTGATCATTGCCCCCCATGAACCAAGCCCTTCACATATAGAGGGCCTTAAGACA
Source organism: Bdellovibrionales bacterium (assembly GCA_007128005.1). Taxonomy (GTDB): domain Bacteria; phylum Bdellovibrionota; class Bdellovibrionia; order Bdellovibrionales; family UBA1609; genus SKYF01. The sequence continues at coordinate 3,997 of SKYF01000077.1, read as the reverse complement.
CTACTCAACAATTTATCTTTGCCCTTTGATATCTACTCTACCTGCAAGGGTCCCTGGACAAGTCCAGTGTTAATCATCGATCAGGTGGGCATCTTGGCCGACCTCTACAGCTGGGGGGACCTGGCCTTTGTGGGGGGATCTTTTAAGGGCCCTGTTCACAGCGTAATGGAACCTCTGGCCACAGGCCTTGTCACCCTTGTTGGACCCCGTCACCAGAACAACAGAGAGGCCATGGAGTTTCAGAAACTTCCTCTCAAAGAACCACTTATAAGCATGGTCCTAGCCTGTTCAAGCGCTGAGGAGCTCTCACAGCAGCTCCAACAGCTTGTATGCTCAGACTTAGAGTGCCTGCGCCACAGTCGCACTCTCATTCAAACTGAAGTCAACAACCGCAGAGGAGCTTCTCAGAGCTTAGTTGAGCGTGTCGCCAAGAGGCTACCAAAGACCTAGTAGCCATTACAGGAAGGCAAAGTCCCCCCAAGCTCTATGCTGGTCAACTGGGGCTTACAGATAAAGGACTCTGGCGTGATCGTCACATAGCCCGGAAAGGTGGGCAAGAGCCCCTTGTAGACATCTTCTGGGTGCTTGAATGGGAAAATGGCGATATCGTAGCGGTCGAGATAACGCAGATCACGCAGATTCACCCTACGACCCGGCTGAGAAAAGTACTTGTACTCAATCGAATTCTCCGCACGCTGGGTGTAGACAGGGACGGAACCCGGGTTCTGTCGATGCATCTCACTCTGGTTGATCAGCGTTTCAACCGGGTCAAAACCCGGGGGCAGGTTGCCTCGTCCAGGAGACATCAAGTTAAACTGGGCCTCAATATTGTCCTGTCTTGCCAACTCGGCCTCTCTCTGCAGACGATCTCCAGCAGGGGTGCTCGAAGGAAAGGGCACAGCCCCCGTCACAGCTCCTCCGGGAGACCACCTTTGGCTTCGCCCTCTGCGCATACGGGTGACCGCCTCAGCCTCACTCTCGAGCTCATAGTCTTGCTCTTCCCAACTCATCTTGTAATCACGGCTGTTGGCCCAGATATTTTTCTGATCACGAAGATTAACAGATGACAACAAGTTCACCATGCGAATGTAGTCGTAATCACCCCTTAAAGCCATCAACCAGGGGTGGTTGATCCTATCCCCCAAGTCCAACATATCCCCTTCGGTAAAGTGCTGAGCCACATAGTAAAAATTCTCGCGCAAGTCCAGCGGGCCTTTTTCGCGAATCCCTGTGCAGAGCAAAATACCTCGGGTGAGTAAGAATAAGACCTCGTCAGGATGTAAGCTTGGATCTATGTAATTTTCGACCCTATGATCCTTAAAAAATCCCGGGTTGATGGATAAGTTGATACAGTTTTCAAAGCTCTCTACCCTCACAACAAAACGAGCCTTTTGAACCACGAGATAGGTCCCCGTACTTGTCCCCGCGCCTTCCATCTTAGAGTCAGTTTCTCCCCAGCTGAACTGAAACCCCCAATTGTAGGAGGATCCAAAGAACCATTCACTGATACCCCTAGGCAAGCCTAGGTTCACATTGTGACCCCGCCCGTACCTGAAGTCCTTACTAAAATTGAGCTTCATATCCGCACTGATCTGCAGGTTCATCGAAACACCATTGGTGTGCCGATAGTTGCTGACCTCGCCCACTTTCATCTGGCGCACCAAGCGAAAGGGATTGTGAGAGTCCCCCGTGGGGTCGTCTGGCCGAATATAGGTCATTTTATTGCCTCGCCCAGCAACCCTCTGGGCCATCTGCAAGGCTTGACTGCAGTGAGTGGGCAAGGCCCGGTGACCCTTTTCGCGAAAAAAGGCCCGGCGATAGGGGCTTCGGTCTCCTGGCAGGAGGTTGGGAATAAACTGATTGAACCAGAAGTGACAGAGACGAAGCCCCATATGATCCGAGATCTTTCCTCGGTACATCAAGTTCTCCATATCCTCTTGAGTGACTCTACCTACTGTGTTCAAGTCTACAAAGCTCAAACGTCCCCCACCCACTTCAATCAAATTGGGGTGATAAAAGCCCAGGTCTGGAGCATTGAGAGCCTCAACAAAGTCGCTAACATTGGCAGATCCATCGAAGGCTATATTTGCATGACGAAGTTCGGGCAAAGAAATCCGCTCTTCGATTTCGTGGAGATTGTGCATCTGCAGATACTCCGTATTGGACATCTGCAGCTTTGAACTCAACTTAGCATACTCTCGAGTCCGCTCCGCAGCCAGACGCCTCAACTCCTCCTGGCGTGGCATCAGATGCCCGTGAATTGTCACATCTGCCATCAGCCTTGGCGTGTCGACAAAGTACTCGTAAAAGCCTGGGATGGGCTGACCTTCGGAGTCCAGAGGAGGACCCGCCAGGGGCTCGTGGCAGTAGGCCTCAGCCAAGCGCTCGGGAACTTCCTCCCCGGACTGGAGTCCAAAAATCAAGGGGTCAATGCGATCAGCACAGTAAAGGTCATGAGCTGGCCCCGGTGCCCAGGAGTCATCTAAACCTCCACTTCCATTGGAGTACCTGTCTCTGATCCTCGTGCTGACCCAGTAGTTGTGGAGCTCATCTGTGGGACGCATTCCCGCTCCAAAGTAATTGGAGAGCAAGATCACTGGACCGACAAAGGTGCGGGGATAAAGGCCAGTGATCTGAGGGTCCATGCGCACGGTCTCAAAGTTTCCATCCCAGTCGTCACGAACGCCTCTGGTAAAATCGCAGGACTTGCGAATCTTGGCCTCATCCACAGGCTCAATTTCGACTAGAAAGTGAGAACGAACCCGCATCAGAGTCAGATCCGTCATACTGATTTCCACCTCTTCCACAATCACCCCAGCTCGTACTTGGGTGATCACCTCATAGGTGTCAATGTACTCATCTTCCTCACCATACTGGTTGACGTACTGCTTTTGAAAGCCCACCCGCAAAATATACAGCCCATCTCTGAGTGGCTCGTTGTGATTTCGTCCGGCCACCAAACTGTCGTAGCGCAGCACTCTGGGATCTAGCCTCAACAGGAGGTTTTTATGCACCCTTAAGGTCATATTCTCATCCATCTCGTAGCGAAAGCCCACGGTCTCATAGCGAAAGCCATAGTTGAGAATCTGCGGACGAATGGCCTGCTCACGGGCACTGCGATTTTTCTCTTCGATGTTCTCCCAGCCTCGAGCGCGAAAATCCGCCCCAAAAGTAAATCCCCAGTCCCAGGGGTTCAGGGCAATGCTGTGACGAAACTCAGCCCCGGACTCCACATCCGTAATGATGTAGTTGCGGATTTGATACTCCTGGGTCACATAGTACTGATGCACCAAGACGTCTTCCCAGATCAAACTGCCATCGCGCAGAGTCCTGTCGTTGGCCAGACGAATCTCGGTCAAGCTGCCGTCCTTTTCAATGGCCTGAACCCGGAACTTATAATCTCTGTAGGGCTTACCAGACGGATGTGTGACTTTGGTCTCTACCCGAAAACGCAAAGCCCTCTGGGTCGCGGTCTCGCAGGTCTCCACTCCCACAAAGCGGGGATCGAGATTGGAAAACTCAATCTGACGAGCCTTATAAAAACCGCTGGGCAGATCCTCAAGACCTAGGTCCTCAGTTTCAACCACCAAGCCTGACTTTGGCTCCGCTTTCCAGTTCTCCCAATCAAAGCCACGTCCGTTTTGAGCCCAAGACCCATCCCGAGCCCATGAGCGAATTCGCCCCCTGGAATTGAGTCGATCCAAGACCCCCTCGTCCCCCAACACATAGACGGCTTCAAAGGGCATAATGTCAGGTATTGCCTTGGGAACCAGGCGCAGGGCCACTTCCACTTCACAAATCGCACAGCGACGCAAAAAACTGATGGGCTGCTCGACCAGTAGCTGCCCCGCTACCATTTGAGCTCTGTCGACACTGCCTTTGGCCAAAAGCTGCCGAGAGAACTTGACCTCTTTTTGCCCCTGTTTCTGGACGGAGCTCAGACCATAAACTTCATACTCAACGCGGAACTCCCCGTTGTGCAGAGGAACAACCTGCT
>SKYF01000123.1 GCA_007128005.1 Bdellovibrionales bacterium | reverse complement strand
TTCGCCTCTCAAAGCGACTTCAAATGCGGCACCGATTTCACACTTGGCATCCCCCTTTTCAATTCGCTGCAGGAGGCCTCGCGAAATGCTCGCCCGCTCAGCTACCTCTTCTTTTGCGCTGAGGTGAGCCTCTTTGCGGGCAATGCGAATAAGCTGGCTAAGGAGAGACAAGACCTCCTTTGTGTAACGCGAATAGGTGCGGGGTTTAGTTTTTGGCACAGTCTACCTCTGATTTATACATGGTTCATTAAGTTCAAGAACACTGAACATCCGATTTGCGCACAAAAAGACGACCCCGTAGTTGTTCTGGATCAGGACTTCAATAACTTAATTTTTAGAATTTTTTTAAACTTATCAAAATCCTTATCCAAAGTGAATATGGGAATCTCTAGACGATTTGATACTGAACAGATTAGAAAATCTGTATTTGACCCCTGTATGCCTTTTTTTTGACAGGAATTAAAATACTCAGCGGCTTGCTCATAATCTCTTTCACAGAGGACGACGTCAGGAAAATAGCTTAACTTTTCCCTTAGCTGAGTAAACATGTTCCTTTCTTTAACTCCGGACAAGAGCTCCTGCCTTATTGGCCCAATAATGGCCGCTTGATTCTCTGTAACAATTCTAGCCAGTGTATCAACGACCCCAGGATACTTGGTTTTATTCTTTCGAAGTGCTTCAGACCAAATACAAGTATCAACTAAAATCATTTTTTTGCCCGTTGCTCTTTATAATTGTAATCCGGGTTGAACTCTAACTTTCCAAACAATTTTAGAATTTCGCGTTGCTTATTGTTTCTGATGTATTCTTTTAATGCTACGGTGACAGCCTCCTTTTTAGAAGGATGATTTCCAATCTCCTTGGCTTTTTCAATAAGCTCATCATCTAATGCTAAATTTGTTGCCATGCTCTAGCTCCATAGTTTTACACATTTTACTACACATTGTGCCACACATCAAGTCATGGGTCTTCTGAAAGGTTCAGAACTCCAAAAAAATTGCTTATGTTTTGGGGGTATTTTTGTAACCTATGGATATTACGCCAATAATATAATTCTTGTCGTGTTCCGTCCCACGTATTTTGATCGGCCGGTCTCAGAAAAGGGCGAGGCTTAGGGCCATAAGGTGCCTTAGAGGCTAGCGCGCAGGGCCTCGGTGATTTGCATTCGGGCGGCCCGGTAGGCCGGGGCCACACTGGCCAGCAGAGCGGCCAATAGGGCCACGACTGTGGCGTGGAGAAAGGCCGAGGGGAGGACTGCAATCTCAATGGGGTAGGTGATGGAAGAGCCAGGCAAAACCAAGGGAAACTCCATTGCAGTGATGGTCCAAGCAATCCATGCGCTCACAGGAATGGCCAGAGCAGAGCCAATGGCCCCTAAGCAGAGGCCCTCTAGCAGAAACTGAAACAGAATGTCTCGGCGGCGACTGCCCAGAGCCCGGGCCGTGCCGATCTCCCCCATGCGCTCAAAGACACTCATGCTGATGGTGCTCATAATGGCCAAAAACATCAGGGTCATTAAAATCCCCTCAATAAGTCGGTTTTGTAGCTGAAAGTAGCTCATCACCTGGCGGTAAAAGTCGTTGAGCTCAAACCAGGATTTCTTGCTGTACTCTGAGCCTTCAAGCAGAGCCTGAAACTCAGTCTCGATGCTGGAGTTGCTGCGTTTGGAGTTCAGCATAATCATCATGCGGTCCACCCTCTCGGTGTCGAGAAGATCTTGGGCTGTTTGGAGGGGCAGATAAAAGGTCCCGCTGTCAAAGTCTGCCGTGCCTGTAGTAAAAGCCCCTCGCACCTGAAGGTCCAAAGCGTTGATGGCTCCGTCCAGAGTCTGGGCAACCAAGGTGAGGTGGTGGCCCTGCTCCACCTGCAGTCGGGTCTTAAGGCCTGAGCCCAGCAAAACCTCATAGGGATCCCCTGAGAAGGCCTCACCTTCACTCAGCATCAGGTTGTCGGAAAAATGGACCTCTACCTGCGGATCAAAGGCCCAGCCCATGGCACTGACCGAGCTGCGCCGGGTGCTGAGAAGGGCAAAGAAGGCCAGCCGCCCCGAGGTATAGTGCACCTCCGGATGCTCGGAAAGACTCACTATGGTGCTACTTTTGGGGTCGGTCATCTTATCGGCAAGAGAGAGCTCAGGGTCATTGTCCCAGTGGCTCTGTCGGGCCACCTGGTAATGGCCATAGAGTCCGCGAATGGAGAACTCCTCCATGCTGATCAAGAGATGTCCGGTAAAGCCCTGAAAGATGACAATGGAGGAGAACCCAGCCACAATCATTAGAACGTTGAGGGCAGTTCTTCGACCTTGGCGCAGCAGACTGCGTAGAGCAATGGTCAATAGCACAACTCACCCCCTTCATTGGTCAATACCCCAGCCTTCTTTGCTGCTTTTAAAAACTCCGGCTCCACAATCCGACATTGATCTGAAAGTCAGAGGAAAATCGCCCTGACTGCAGAGCAGACCCCTCCTGGAGCTGGGCCCAAAGCTCCGAGCCCTGGCCTTGCTGCTCAAGGAAATCTGTCTCATAAAAGCTCAAACCAGGGCCACCCAAAGCGCGGTGGGCTGAGGCGGCTTGGTAAGTCGTATAAGCAGCTCCAATGATCACCCCTATGGCAAAGCCCATCCCAATGTTGCTCATATGATCTTGGGGTCGACCGTAAAAGCTCAAGGTGCTTAGGCCCAACACCAGCCCTCCCAAGCCCGAATAGACAATGGTGGCCATTTGCCGACGAGGGCTGGGCACCTGAGAGCTGGACTCCCCTTGAGGACTCCTCTGCTGGGCCAAAGCTCCGGCAGGAAAAGCCATTATAAAACTCACCGCAATACAGACTAGGGCTTTGGCCATATATCCTCTCCATCGGGCTGCACCTCAAAACGACAGCCCGCACAGTTCCAATCCACCTCTTTGACTTCAACTTGAGAGACCTCGGCCCGTTCAGGTCCACTCTCTATCAGGGCTGCAAGGCGCTCCAAGACAGCCTCAGGCCCCCGAGCCACAACCTCCACTCTGCCGTCCTTGAGGTTGCGCACAAAGCCCTTGAGCTCCAGCTTTAAGGCCTGCTTGTGAACATAGGCGCGAAAGCCCACCTTTTGGACTCGCCCAGAAACCAAAAACTGACGAGCGAGGGTCTCATTTTCCTTCAGACTCTGCATAGCCCTTTTAAAGTACAGCCCTGAGGATGCTTTGGCAAATGGTGCCAGGCCATGCGACGATGGTCCATTATTGAACCCAGTTTTCACCACTAGATCTTGAGAAATCTTGCAAAATATCGCAAGATTTGATAAGCTTTTAAAATGAGTCGACGGATGTATCCTCTGAAGTTAAACCTCAACGGTCGACGGATTGAAAGGGTTGTCATTGATCCTCACTATGAGGAGAAACATGCCAACTCAATCACGGATGAGATTATCTTGGCGCTTGTTAGACAGCTGGACGGAAGATCCTTCCGCCCTGTGGACCAGGACGAAGAAGGCTTCCAGTACTTCGTCAATGATCAAATGCAGCTGAATGATAAACTCTATAGGCTGGTTTGGCTGCTTCACGACAGAGAAGTTTATATTGGCATTGTCAATGCCTATAGGAGATGAACCATGCGTTATCCAAGCAAAAAAAAGTTAGAGGAAATGGATAAAAAGCTAAAAACTATCGAAGGTACCTTGATGGTCGGCCCCAGCTCGACCTCTGCTGAGAAGTTCCGCTGGGAGCTCTGTCAAAATCTGGTGAAATATATGACCGAAGAAGATCTCTCCCAAGTGGAGCTTGCCAAGCTGCTGGGAATCGATCCCTCTCGAGTGAGTGAAATTGTGAATCATCGAATTGATAAGGTCTCTACCGACAAGCTGATCGCCTATAATGAGAGAATAAACCCAAAAGTAGAGTTCAAAATTGCCCGCTAGAGAAGATTTTCAGCCCTGAGGAGAGTTTGGCAAAAAATGAATTGGCCCGGGCCTGAAGTCTGCATAGAATTTGAGCCTATGCAGACTTCAGACAAAGCCCTCTCCCTCGCCCAGATAATTGACCACACTTTGCTCCGAGCCGATGCCTCGGCCTCTGAGGTGCAAAAGCTCTGTGAAGAGGCCAAGCACTTCGGCTTTTACTCCGTCTGTGTGCAGCCCTCTTTTGTGAGCCTGGCCCAATCTGTACTTGGGAGCAGCGCGGTAGAAATCTGCGCCATAAAAATCTGCACCGTGGTGGGCTTCCCCCTTGGAGTCAACGAGACCCAGGTCAAGTCCTTTGAGGCGAAGGTGGCCGTAGACGAGGGGGCCGATGAGTTGGATATGGTTTTAAACATCGGAGCCTTGAAATCAGAAAAAGCCGAGCTGGTCTACGCCGATATCGCCGCCGTGGTGGACGCCGCCCAGGGACGACCCGTCAAAGTCATACTTGAGACCTGCCTGTTGACTGAGGCTGAGAAGGTGGCCGCCTGTCACCTCGCTGAGAAGGCTGGGGCTCAGTTTGTAAAGACCTCAACTGGTTTTGCCGCTGAGGGGGCAAAACTCGAAGACATCCGTCTGATGCATCAGTGCGTGGGAGGTCGGCTCGGGGTTAAGGCCAGTGGAGGTATTCGCACTCGCGCTCAGGCCCTGGAGATGATCCAAGCTGGCGCAACCCGACTTGGCACAAGTCACGGAATTGCTATTGTTGGGGAATGAAACTGATTCCCGCTGAGATCATAAAAAAAAAGCGCCAAGGACAGGAGCACTCCTTGGAGGAGCTGAGGGCCTGGATCGATGGCTTTGTGTCAGGCCAGGTTCCTGACTATCAAATGGCTGCATGGCTGATGGCCGTCTACTTTCAGGGCATGGGTAAAGAAGAGATCTCCTTCCTAACCCAAGTCATGAGGGACTCCGGGCGAGTCTTAAACTTTTCCCATCTTGGGGCCTTTTGCGTAGACAAGCACAGCACCGGCGGAGTGGGGGACAAAACCAGCTTAATGCTGACCCCCCTCGTGGGGTTGTTTGGCCTTAAGGTTCCCATGATTGCCGGCCGAGGACTGGGTCACACGGGGGGAACTCTCGACAAGCTGGAGAGCATCCCGGGCTTTCGCACCAACCTGAGTCTTGAGGAATTCCAAAAGCAAATCGAAACCCTCGGCTACGCCATCATTGGGCAAACGGCTGAAATCTGTCCGGCCGACCGCAAGCTCTACGCCCTCAGAGATGTCACTGGCACGGTGGAGTCCCTGCCCCTGATCTGCGGTAGCATTATGTCGAAAAAGCTGGCCGAGGGACTCAACAGCTTGGTTTTGGATGTAAAGTTTGGCAGCGGAGCCTTTATGAAGAGCCAGGAAGAGGCCCAAAGTTTAGCCCAACTGCTAAAGACCACCGGAGAGAGACAGGGAGTCAAAGTCACCACCCTTTTGACCGATACAAACCAACCTCTGGGCCGCTTTATCGGCAACGCCTTAGAGGTCAAGGAGTGCCTGGACATCCTCGATGGAAGGACGTTCACACCCTCTGCGCCTTCCAAACAAGTCGACTTTGACTACTACCAGCCCACCCGTGAGCTCACCCTTCAGCTGGCCTCTCATATGCTTCACCTTGGAGGAAAAGCCGACAGCCCAGAAGTAGGCTATTCAATGGCGCAAAAAGCCCTGGAGTCCGGCCAAGCCGCTCAGGCCTTTTCGGCCCTCTGTCAGGCTCAGGGTGGAGATCTTGCCCGGTTTCGCGGAGAGGAAATGAGCCCGAGACCCTTTGCAGAGGTAAGAGCTCCTCAAGCGGGTCGCCTTGAGAGTATGGACTGCGAACAGGTCGGATGGGCCTCACTGCTGTTGGGAGCGGGGCGCCTGAGCCACACCGACAAGATCATTCCTTGTGCCGGCATTGAAGTGAATTGCAGGTTGGGCGAAGTGTACCAAAAAGGAGATCCTCTCTTTTACCTCTACGGGGACAGCAGCTCGCAAAAGGCCTGTGGTGAAGTCGAAGCCCGTCTGCTCAACTCCCTCGCCTGGGACAAAGATCAATGACTCGCCGTATATCCAAACACGGCCTGGCACCAATCAGAGAGGGCTTGGGCAAAACCCATCTCAACTTTTTGGGCCACCTCTTTGACCTCCTCGTGGCTGAGGCTGCCCTGGCCTAAGCCTGCCGCAAGATTGGTGATACAGGCCACAGCACAGACTTTCATGCCACAGTGGCGGGCGGCTATGGCCTCAGCCACGGTGCTCATGCCAACGGCATGGCCGCCGATCTGTCTGAGGTAGCGCACCTCTGCGGGAGTTTCATAGTTGGGGCCGGCCACGCCGCAGTAGACTCCTCGACTGACTCTAAGAGACTGACGCTGAAAGCTCTCCTCAAGTGCTGCGCAAAGCTTCTTGTCGTAGGCCTCGGTCATATCGGGAAAACGCACTCCCAGCGCATCGACATTGGGACCCCTGAGGGGGTTGGCCCCAGTTAAATTGATGTGATCTTCGATCACCATAAAGTCGCCTGGCTTCATTTGAGGATCCATGCCACCTGAGGCATTGGTCAACACCATGACTTTGGCTCCAAGCTGCGCCATCAGACGGGTTGGATAGACGACCTCTTCCATGCTGTGGCCCTCATAATAGTGAATGCGGCCTTGTAAGATGAGCAGAGGAATGTCTTTTATCTGGGCCAAGACCAGTTGCCCTGGATGCCCCTCCACACTGGGGGGAGAAAAGTGCGGGATCTCGGCGTAGGGAATCCTCTCCAACACCTCCACATGGTCGACAAAGGAGGCTAAACCCGATCCCAGCGTCACAGCCAGCTGAGGTTGAAACTGCCTTTTTGCTCTTATAAAGTCCGCACTCTCCTTGAGGTTTTCAATTAGGCCCATCGCAGCTCCTCTGGTCTCTTTTAATTTTGTCGCAGATCTTTTCATCTTGCCCAAGGAGTTGAATAAAGTCTATTTTTTACTGATGTCACCGCAAAGCGCCCCAGTGCTGATCCGCTCAGGCCTCTTAGTCACCATGAACTCAGAGCGCGAAGTTTTTAAAGGCGACCTGCTGCTTAAGGACGGGTGCATTGCTCAAATCGAAACTCAAATCACCCCCAGCGGAGATGAATTGGTGATCGAGGCCGAGGGCAAATTTGTCATCCCTGGACTGATTCAGACTCACACTCACCTGTGTCAGGCTCTGTTTAGGGGCCAGGCCGATGATATGGTTTTGTTGGATTGGCTTAAGAAAAAGATTTGGCCCATGGAGGCCGCCCACAGCCTAGACTCTCTGCGCAGCTCCGCCCAAGTGGGGCTTTTGGAAATGCAGCTCAGTGGCACCACTTCCATCTTGGATATGGCCACTGTTCACCACACCGAAGTGGTCTTTGAAGAAGCCCATCGCTCTGGAATGCGCTACTGGGGGGGAAAGTGTCTTATGGACCTGAAGAGCTCCTCAGGGCCTCTCTATCAAGACATGGACACTTCCCTTAAGGAGACCGAAGAGCTCATTGAAGAGTGGCACCAAAAAACCGAGCTTTTGGCCTATGCCCTTGCCCCCCGCTTTGCGGTCTCTTGCTCTGAAAGGCTGCTTAAAAAATGCCTTGAGCTCAGGGATAAGTATAAAGTTATTCTCCACACCCATGCTTCTGAAAGCCTTGAGGAAATTGCCCTGATCAAAAAGCGCACTGGAAAGAACAACGTCGACTATCTGGCCCATTTGGGACTTCTCGGCCCCAGCACCGTTCTCGTTCACGGCGTCCACCTGACGGCCAGAGAGCTCAAACTGATGGTGGAGAGCCAAACCCCTTTGGTCCACTGTCCAAGCTCAAATCTCAAACTGGCAAGCGGAATCGCTCCCCTCGAGCTGTATGCTCAAAAGGGCCTGTGTCTGGGCTTGGGCTCGGATGGAGCTCCCTGCAACAACAGCATGGACCCTTTTATCGAAATGAGGCTTGCGGCCCTTTTGCAAAAGCCCCGCTATGGCCCTCAGGCCCTGGCCGCAGCTCAAGCCTTTGAGTTGGCCACTTTGGGGGGGGCTCGAGTTTTGGGTCAGGAGGAGCGACTCGGCTCATTGGAGAAAGGAAAGGCCGCCGATGTTGTGGTCGTGGACCGCTCCCACCCTTCAGTCCACACAGTGGACAACCCCTACTCTGCTCTGGTCTACTCCTGTCTGGGCAGAGATGTAGAACACGTCTTTATCTCAGGCCGCCCGATAGTTCTCAACCGACAGCACCAAGTCTTCAATCACAGTGAGGTGCTCAGCACGGCTCGCCAAGAGCTGCGAAGACTTTTGCAG
>SKYF01000028.1 GCA_007128005.1 Bdellovibrionales bacterium | reverse complement strand
GTGGAACTGTGGAAAGCTCTCGCATTATCACCGATCGCGACAGCGGTCGCAGCAAGGGCTTTGGCTTTGTGGAAATGTCCTCAGACCAGGAGGCCGAAGAGGCCATCCGCCAGTTCAACGGTGCCGAAATGGAAGGCCGTGCCATGACTGTCAACGAGGCCAAGCCCATGGCTCCCCGTGAAAGCCGTGGTGGCTTTGGCGGCGGCGGTGGTGGCTTTGGTGGCGGTGGCCGCGGGCGTCGCTACTAAAAGTCCCCAGAATTTTGGGACTTGATAAATCAGAAAAACGCAGGGTTGATCCCTGCGTTTTTTTTTATAGAGTCCGCCTCAACGAGTTTTTAAAAAAGGAGTTCTCCGAATGTGTTAAAAAGAGTAGAAATATCCGCTTTTGCCCTTAAAGTAAGATTCAAGCATTGGCCAGAGGATGGGCGTTGGTGCGCCATGCATACAAGGGACATTTAAAGGGTAAATAAAATACCCCCCAAGATTACAGGTTCATGCTGCCCCTAAAAGCCGACGAAAACACCGAAAGCTAAGGCCGCGCAGAGAAGGGGCAAGGGGAGTTGCTGCAACTGGAGACCCCCAAAATCGGCGTCTGCCAGGCTCATATCGTTGTCCTCTTTGACCCGGGCGGTGATGGAGACATATCTCCTCGCGGAGACATATCATCTCGCTTCATCCTCTCCAGCCCCAGCTTCTTCACCCCCTCTCGTACATTGCAACCAAAACACAAAAGACGAAGGTTCTCCTCCTCGCAGCCTCCCCCCAAGGCCACCGGAACAATGTGATCCACTTGAAGCCCCTGTTGACTTCCACACTTCACACAGGCCCCACCATCTCTCTCCCACACTCGAGACCTCTTGCCCTTTGAAATCGACCTCGGCTTGGGCGCGGCGGTTTCGATGCAGCGTCTCCTTAGCGCCGGAGTGGATGGCGTCGCTTTCTCTCGTCTTTTGCCAAACCTTTTATTCTTGAGGGCCTCCTTGCTCAAAGCTGCCATCTCGCCAATCAGCTCGGCCCAGCTCATCCCCATGGCCTTTTGTCCCAAAAGAGCGCGAACCTCTTCGAGCTCGGCCAAGAGCTCTCTGTTGAGTACCAACTGCAGCTCCGAGTGCTCCTGAGACAAAGCTCGGGTCTTCTCCTTTGGCAAAGACACATCTAAGCCTGCGTCTTTCCTCTTCTCCATAAGGGTTGCTTGGCCCTGACGGGAGGACTTGTGCTCAAGCTCTTTAAGAACATCCAGCTTGTCTTTGGCCTGAAGGGGTTTGTTGGGGGAGGCCTTCTTGACCTCGTTGAAAAAGCTCTGGGCCTGGCAGATATTGGTGAGATTGAGGCTTCCATCTTCAATTTTCTTCTCCAGCTCCTTTGCCTCCTCTTGGGGCAGCTCCCGGAGCAACTTCATGGCCTGAATCCTTCGCCCGGCCTGGCCCTCGGAGTAGCCGAGCTCTTTGACGGCATAGTCGAAGAGGCTCTTGTAGCCAAGGTCGGAGTAGAGCTTACGCCTTTCCACCTCCCTCAAGTGGTGAAGGATTTCGGTGACAAGACTTCTCTCCCTTTGCACCAAAAGCTGCATACGCTTCAGCAGGTCCCGATCACTGAGGCTCTGGGGTTGGCTTGTGGATTTATGGGTGGACTGCTCTTGCATTGGGGTTCTCCTCCTGGTGGTGGGTGGGTGAGTTCATTTGAGTGGGATGACTCTATCACAGGTTTTTTTTCGACCTTTTTTAGAGGGCCCCAGACCCCTCTACAAGAGGCCCTTAAAAGTGCTCAAGGAGACTGTCCTCGGCCCCTTTTCAGTCGGGGAGACTGTTTTTTTGCAGAGGTTACTTTTTATTCAACCAAGGGCATTTTAGAGAGTCGAAAAGTCGGTCAATAAATAACGTCCGTTATTATTATTTTTATTTGTTATATAATTTTATTTATGGAGCGGAGTAAAATGTCTTCGACATCCATTCATAAACATTTTCAAAGGTCAAACTGTCGCCCCAACTCAGGTTTAGATCTCCCACGGGAGACTTCTTGCCCTTGGGGCCTACTTGGGGCTTGCTTGGGGCTTGCTTGGGGCCTACTTGGGGCTTGCTTGGGGCTTGCTTAGGGCCTAGTTTTGTCTGGACCGTTTCAAATCAAAACAGTGACGGAGTTTTGATGCAACCAGGCCGTTTTTCGTATCTATCGCACCATGTCTAAGTGCCGATAATTTTGAGTCAATTCGTAGTTCTGAGCAACAGGGTCAGCTCTTAGGTCTCTTTGATCTGGCAAGCCATTCGAGCTGTGGCACCAACAGCCTGAGTCCTCAGTGCGATACAGGAAAGAAGATCCTCTTGCGAACTCTCAATGGAGGCCCCACGACAGTGGCCTACCTCCATGGATGCATAAATTAAGCGGATTGGGGCTGTCGCAGCCCCGGACCGGGCTTAAGGGGCCGTGGCAGAGCCCAGCAGGGCAATGGGTTTGACCACCAGGTGCTCAAGACCGGACTCGGTTTTGTAAGTGAGCTGGACTTCAATCGGCCGCTGGCGCTGACCGGCCAAGACAGTGCTGGGAAATCTCAGGAGCAAGGGCTGGTGAAAGTCCTGCTCTCCAGACAGCTTCAAGGGGTTGGCGGCCATAATGACTTCGACTCCTTCTACATTGACAGCCACCCTCACCTCGGCCGCTTCAGGGCGGTGATTTTTGAGGTGAATTCGAAAGCGGTTGAGCACTAAGTCTTCGGCTAAGTTTTCATAGGGCGCCTCTATGGAGCGGATGAGGGCCGCATAAAAAGGCTTTCTCTGGCTTAAGACCCAGGTGAGGCCAAGAAGCATGACCACTGTGGCCGCTCCGTAAATAAAGCCTCTCTTGCCAAAGCGCGAAGTCCTCTCCCCGCTCTCAATTTCCTTTTCTGAGGCGTAGCGAATCAGCCCCTTGGGCTTGCCCACTTTTTCCATGATCTCATCACAGGCATCAATACAGGCGGTGCAGGCAATGCACTCCATTTGAATGCCGCGCCGGATATCAATGCCCGTCGGACAGACATTCACACAGCGAAAGCAGCTCACACAGTCGCCCTGCTTTTCTGCGGGAACCTCTGGAGCTTTGCGCGGTTCTCCTCGCTTGTAATCGTACAAGACAGCCAAAGACCTATTGTCCATCAAGGCCGATTGAATGCGGCCATAGGGGCAGACAATGATACAGAACTGCTCACGAAACCAGCCAAAATCAAAGGCCACAATGGCCGTCATAAACATCACAAAGGCAAAGACCCCGGGGTTCTCAGCCGGAGAGGCCTGCACCATTTGCAAAATCTCTTCTCGCCCCACAAAGTAGGCGGCAAAGCTATGGCTGATCAAAAAGGAAAAGAGCAAAAACAGCGACCACTTAATGGTCTTCAGACGAAGCTTCCTGAGGTCCATGTCTTGGGCGTCCAGCTTGCGCCGCTCAAGATATCCACCTTCCACCCACTCTTCAATTTTGCGAAAGAAACTGTCCACAAAAACCGTCTGAGGACATCCCCAGCCACACCACACCCGGCCCCAAATGGCCGTGACAAAGGCCAGCCCCAAGGTGAGGGCGGCAAAGAGAAAAAACAGAATAGGGGCATCGTGGGAAAAAAGCCTAAGGCCAAAGAAAACAAAGTTTCTGTTGGGAATATCCAGCAAAATAGCCTGATGGCCCCCTATCTGAATCCAGGGCAAAGCCAAAAATAGAATCAAGAGAACCCAGTGAACCCCTTTTCGCCAGCGAGAAAAAAAACCCTTCACTGCCGCGGGGTGAATGAACACCCGGCTGCCCGCAGCATCCACTGAGGCAAGACGGTCCTTGGGAACTTCAAAGCCTTTTTTATTTTGGCTCACAGAGCTCTCACATCCTCTTCTGCTCAAGGCGCTTCACGTAGGCAGCCACCTCAGCCATCTCCTGAGCGCCCATCATGGCCTCCCAGGCTGGCATACCCTTTTCCAAAACACCTTTCTGAATGACCTTTAAAATACTCAAGACATCTTCCCCATGAGCCCATTGGCCATCCACAAAGGAGGAACCGATGCCTCCCTCTCCGCCCAAACCATGACAGGCGGCACAGCGCAGGTTATACTGTTGGGCCGCTCGGGCCATAGCCTCCTCACTGTCCATAAAAGCCAAGATGGCCGCCTCATCAAAGCCGGGAGTGGCTGCCGCTGTGGCTGCTTGCTGCTGCTGAATACGAGCCAAAGAAGCGGCCAGCCTCTCTTCATTACTAGGTCCCGAACCCGACTCGTAGTGCACCCAGTAGATAAAGCCAAAAATCATGGTGCCAAAAAAGGTGTACAGCCACCAGCCGGGAAGTGGATTGTCCAACTCCTGAATTCCATCATAGTCATGACCACTGATGGGCACATCGTAAGCGCTATTGTCGTTGCTCTGTGTTTTATCTTTATCCTCACTCATTGGGAGTTCCTTTGCTGTTGTTCGAGTCTTTTTGGCTGGATTGGGATGGAGCTTGAGTTTCCTCTAAGGGGAGCTTTGACATTTTCTCATAGTGACTTTTGCCGGACTTGCGAAAGACAAAAAAGATCATCAACACAAAAAACACCACAAAAATCATGAGGCCTATAAGGGTCAGACCAATATCCGTGAAAAGCGTTGAGAGAGCCTGAGACCTCATTGCAGCTTCTCTTTCTGGCCAAGAGCCTGTAAGTAGGCAATCAGAGCCACAATCTGCTTGTCCCAAAGCTCGGCATAGCTGGGGTCGTGCTCGGCCAAGCCCTGGGCAATGCGCCGAGCTTGCTCCTGAGCCAAACGATCGGCTTCAGCCACTTGCTCTTCGGTGTAGGGCACGCCCAACATCCTCATGACAGAAAGCCGTCTCCTCAGACCATAAAAGTCGGTCTTTTTGTGGAACAGCCAAGGATAAGCTGGCATCAGAGAGTTCTGCACCACTTCTCTCGGATCTAACATATGCCGCAGGTGCCAGAGGTCTGGGTACTTGCCCCCCACTCGCGCCAGATCTGGTCCTGTGCGCTTAGAGCCCCACTGAAAGGGTCTATCCCACATGGACTCCTCGACTGTGGAGGCCGGTCCATAGCGGAGCACATCAAAGTCCAGAGTGCGGATCATTTGGGAGTGGCAGGTGTAGCAGCCCTCCTTGACATAGATATCTCGTCCCGCTTGCTCAAGGGCTGTCCAGGGCTCGATAAACTTCTCGGGCTGGACATAGCGATGCAAGGCCAAAGTGGGGACAAATTGAATCACCGAACCCACCAGAATGGCCAGGAAGGTGAGAACGGAAAAAGGCAATGCCAAGCCCTCAAGCCAGCGGTGTCCCTTGTCCTTCTCATGTCCTCCCGACTCCAGGCGAACCCCAGGCACAGCTTCTTCCACCAGACCGGACCCGGCCTTCACTGTTTTGTACAGGTTGTAAACCATGAGGGCAAAACCGGCGATGTAGAAGAGCCCGCCCACAATACGCACATAGTAAAGAGGCAGAATCTGAGTCACAGTCTCCACAAAGTCCGGATAGACCAAGCGACCATTCTCATCGATGGCCATCCACATCAAGCCCTGAGTGATCCCGGCCGTCCACATGGAGATGTAGTAGAGAAGAATCCCCACCAGAGCCAGCCAGAAGTGGGTGGTGGCCAGACCGAGGCTGTAGAGCTTGGTGTTAAAGAGCTTAGGAATAAGGAAATAGAGCATCCCAAAGGCCAAGAGCCCATTCCAACCCAAAGCTCCACTGTGAACGTGAGCAATAATCCCATCGGTGTAGTGGGCCAGGGCATTGACCGCCTTAATCGAAAGAAGGGGCCCCTCAAAAGTGGCCATCCCATAAAAAGTAATGGCTCCAACAAAAAACTTGATCACAGGATCTGTGCGCAGCAGGTGCCAAGCTCCTCTTAAAGTGAGAAGACCATTGATCATTCCGCCCCAACTGGGAGCCCAGAGCATCACACTAAAAACAACCCCGAGAATCTGAGCCCAGTCAGGCAGAGCCGTGTACAGTAGGTGATGGGGACCCGCCCAAATATAAATAAACACCAGAGCCCAAAAGTGGATAATGGAGAGCCGGTAACTATAGACAGGCCGATTGGCCGCCTTGGGCACATAATAGTACATCAGGCCCAAAAAGGGTGTGGTGAGGAAGAAGGCCACAGCATTGTGTCCATACCACCACTGCACCATGGCGTCCTGTATGCCCGCATAGACTGGATAGGACTGCAAAAGGCTCACTGGAATCTCAATGGAGTTAAACACATGAAGCAGGGCCACGGTGATAATGGTGGCAATGTAAAACCACAGGGCCACATAGAGATGCTTCTCCCGACGAACCATCAGTGTGGCAAAAAAGTTGATGGCAAAGACGACCCATACCACAGTAATGGCAATATCAATGGGCCACTCCAGCTCTGCATACTCCTTACTCTGCGAGAAGCCCAGGGGCAGGGTGATCGCAGCAGCCACAATAATCAGCTGCCAGCCCCAAAAGTGAATCCAACTCAAAGTGTCCGAGTACATTCTCGTCTTACACAGACGTTGGGTGGAGTGATAGACTCCGGCAAAAATCACGTTTCCTGCAAAGGCAAAAATGGCTGCATTGGTGTGAAGAGGCCTTAATCTTCCAAAGGTGATCCACTCCAAGTTGAAGTTGAATTGCCAAAAGGCCATTTGCAGAGCAGCCAGAAGTCCTGCCAAAAAGGCGATCCCTCCCCACAGCACCACTGCAAAAAGAAAATAGGTTACAATTTTATTGTCGTAGAACTCCGACTGAGTCTGTCCCTTGCTGCTCATCCTTTTCCCTTTCCAGGTTGTTTTCCACTTCCGGTTCCGGTTCCATCAAAAGGCGATGGGCTGGAGTCTCCAAATCATCAAACTGACCGGATCGAACAGCCCATAAGAATCCAACTATAAAAACCAAAGAAAAGACAATTGTCACGGGAATCATGAGGACCAAAATGCTCATAGACTCCACCTTCTCAACCAGGCCGTTCCCCAAAAAGAAGAGGTCAATACGGCCAAGGAGGCCAAAGGCATAAAAATCGCCGCAAGCAGAGGGTTGATCCACCCCAGTAGAGCCGCTGAACCTGCGGCCACATTGTAGGTGGCTGATATGGCAAAGTTGCGTCGGACCACTTTAAAAGTCTCCCGGGACAAGCGGAGCAAGTCCTTAACCGGCCTGACACCGGGTTGACTTAAATAAATATCGGCCGTGTGCAAGCTGGTCTCCATGCTCCCATGGACGGCCAAACTCACATGGGCCTTGGCCATAGCCAATGCGTCGTTGATCCCATCCCCCACCATGAGAACCTTGGTCTGTTCCGCTACTTTTTGCAGTTTGTCCTCAGGCCCCAGCCGCCCTAAAGCAGATCCTTCAGATAAGCCCAAGGAGTTTGCCACTTTGTGCACCACCTCATTTTGATCTCCGGAGAGAATTCCCACCTGATAGCCCTGGGCCTTAAGACCATTGACCACAGCAGGGGCCTCTGCCCTGAGTTCATCCCCCAGCCCCAGGCTCAAAAGCTCTTCCCCATTTTTCCACAGAGAAATCCAGCTGAGAGCCTGATCCGCTTGAGGCAAGTCCTCAAGGCGCTCCAGTGAGGAGGCCTTCAGCTCATAGAGATCTCCCTGATAGAGTCCCTGAACTCCCCGCCCCGGAACCTCCTTCAGCTCCTCTAAAATCACTTTCTGGTCTTCCAAGTTCTGCTCCCCTTGAGAAGCCCACTCCCGCCTCAGAGCCTGGGCAAAGGGGTGTTGAGAAATCTCCTCCAAGGCCAGGATCAAAGCAGCCTGCTCTGAACTGGGGGCCAAAGGCCAGGTTTTCCTCAGTTTCACCTGCCCCTCGGTCAAAGTCCCCGTCTTATCAAAATAGACCTGGCGGATCTGCGTGAGCTTCTCCAAGGCCTCCGCCCTCTTGATAAAGAAGCCTCTGCGCGCCGCCCGCATCAGGGAAAAGCTCTGAGTCAAGGGGGTGGCAAAGACCAGGGCACAGGGACAGGCCACAAGGGCCAGGGCCAACACCCGCTTCACAGCTTCGGCCGGATCCACAAAAACATAAAAGGCAAAGAACACTGAGCCGATGGCCAGAACCGCCAAAGTGAAGTTCTGGGCCCAGCGATCGGTCATCGAGATAAGAGGGGTCTTGTCCAAGGCCTGGCGCTCCAAACTGCGTAAGATCTTGCCCACCCGGCTGCTCGGCCCCACATGGGTCACTAAGATTTTGGCCTCTCCCGAATGCACTTGGGTGCCGGCATAGCAGAGCCCCCCTTGCAAGAACCTTTGCGGCAGACTCTCACCCGTCAGGACAGCACTGTTGACATAAATCTGCTCAGTCAAGAGCTTCCCATCGGCGGGAATTTTCTCCCCCGGCTTGACCAGAATGACCTGCCCCGGCTGAAGATCCTTAAGGGGCAAAGGCTGACTCTTTCCCTGGCTCTCATCCCAAACTCTCACCTGCTCCACATTCAAAAAGGGCTCAAGATAAGTGGGAGACAGATATTTAAGCTGCCAACGATAGAGAAGGTAGCGACTGCTGAGAAGCAAAAAAACCAGAACGGCCATGGAATCAAAGTAGATGGCCCCCTCTCCAATCAATAAATGATAGAAACTCAGAGTGGCCCCCACCCCCAAGGCCAGGGCGATGGGCAAGTCCATAGAGGCTCGACGCTGCAACAGAGCCCGCCAACTGTTTACAAAAAAAGTCTGCGCCGAATAAAAGAGGACTGGAAGAAAAAATAAAAAACCCAACCAATCAAAGCCCTTAGCCAAAAAGCCCTCGGCCCCTGCATAGACAGCTATGGCCAGAATCATTATGTTACCCGAAGCCGCTCCAGCCACACCTAAACGCATCAACATCTGACGATTCTGCTGACGATGCTTCTCCATCAGAACCTCTGGTTCTTGAATGGGGTGGGGAGGGTAGCCCAACTGTTTGAGGGCCTGAGCCACAGCCTGAAAGGAGCCTCCCTGAGGGATAGTCACCTCCACCACATGCTCAGACATATTGACTTGGGCCCGACTGACCAAGCCCTTTTCTCTTAAACCCTCTTCAATTCTCCACAGGCACTTTGCACAGCGCACCCCTTCCACAAAAAAGCTCATTTTCTGGGGGTCTTGATGACTGTAGATTTGACGAAATGAGGGCAAATCCAAATAGGAAAAGTCAACTGGGCTCGGGGAGCCATCTCTCGAATTTTGAGAGAGAGATTCCTCTTGATTTGATGTCATGATGGCAAAGAGCCTATCTCCCTTTGCCACATGAAGCAAGCAGGCCCTTAAAAGGCCCTATCTCAAAATTGGCTTTAGAACCTCTAAAGAACCATCAATGGGCTCCAAAACTTTGAGTCCCAAGATTTCCATAACAAGCGGGTAAATATGAATGTTGCGAAAGGCATCGATGTCCATATTCTCTTGGAGCTGGGGCCCCTTGGCATAGAAAAAGCCCCACATCTCTTTCTCTTCCGGGTCAAATCCATGCATGCCCTTGGGCAGACGCTCTAAGGTGGCCCTGGGCCCCACCACATAGGGCCGCTTGGCATCCACCAAGATATCGGGGACAGCGGGGTGATTGCGAAAGCGATAGGCCTCAGGGATATCCTGTTTCAAGTAGACTCTAAAGCGCTCAGGGTCTTCTTTAGCCTTGATCTTTTTATAGGTCTCCTGGATGACCTCGGGCCTCTGATCCTGAGGTATGGTTTCCCTCACATAGAGAAGGCTCTGCGGACCAGGACCATAGACTCGAAAATTCTCCAAACTGGCAAATTCGTCAATGGCCACTCCTTTGTTGACCGGATCTATCTCCTGCATCCCGTGATCGGAGACGAGAATCACATTTATTGGAAGATTGAGCTTCTTCAGCCCCTCAAACAAAAAGCCAAGCTGTTGATCCACCTCCAAAACAGACTCACGCACTGGGTCTGAATCCGGTCCATAGCGGTGCCCCATGGAATCCACCACAGAAAAGTAAGCCGTGATCAAATGGGGCCTCTGCTTAGGAGGCTTTTTGAGCCAATCCACCACCTGCTCCATGCGAGCTCGATTGCTGATGCTGCCATCGTAGGTGTAAAAGTAGGAGGCTCTTTTTCCCCTGACATCGGCCTCAGAGCCCACCCAAAAAAAAGTGGCTGCCACCATTCCCTGCTTTTCTGCAGCCACCCACATGGGCACACCTTCGTAAAAGCGGCGATCCTCGACCTTTTCCCGATTTCGCAAGGAGTACTCTTCCCCAAGGTCATGTCGCCAAAAGTGATTAGCCACCAGACCGTGGTTTTCGGTGTAAAGCCCTGTGGCAATGGCATAGTGATTGGGGAAAGTCACACTGGGGTAAACTGACTTCAAACCTTGAGCGCGAACCCCTGCCTTCTTAAATTCGCTGATGACCGGGGGATTGTACTTCTCCGTATAGTCATGGCGGTAGCCATCAATGGAGATCATAATGACATAGGGCTTATTCAGGTGCTCACTGGCATTCCTAGGGCCCTTTGGCTGCTGAAAGAGAGTACAGGCACTCAAGCAGGACGCAAGGAAGCTCACCAGGACTAAGAGGAAAACAACAGAAAAATACCTTTTCATGCCCCTTGATAGCCACTTTTGCGCGCTGAGGCAACATTTGGTGCCAGGCCGTGTTTGGATATGCGGCGCGCCGACCGGCCCATAAAATTCTTTCACTCGCTCCCTAGCATATGTCCGCTCATTGAGCTCTCTTCAACGAGCCCACAGTGGAGCTTATAGGTGCCAAATTTGGCATCCTCATAGACCACAGGGGTCAGCTCTTCTATTTTCTCAATCTGGTCTTGAAGGATTCCACTAAATGAAACTATCACAGAGCGGCTGAAGCTCTCTTCCTTTTCCACGTAGATCAACTCCTGTCGCAAGTACTGGTGCCCAAGCCTTGCGTTGACCCGCTGGTCCATACCCTCTAGCGGAGCTCTATCCAAAGACACCCGAGCATAGATCTTTCCAGGCAAGCCCAAAATCAGCGTCTCTCCTAACATCAACTGCTCTATTCCATACTCAGAAAGCTCCACAGAAGGGTATTCAATAGCTTCCTCTACCAGCTGAGTTGGCCCCTCTGTCAGCGCCGCCCTCTCTTCGGACTCTAAGTCTTTTGACCTGAAATCCCAGATGGATGCCAGTGGATCCTTCCGAACAAAGGAGAATTGGCAGGAGAGAACTTGGCTCTTGGCCACAGACCCACGACCAAAATTGCTCAGTTCCGGTGACCGGTAGCGAGGGGTTGGCTCTGGCAAAAGGACTTCGGGGCTGAACTCCCCTGAACAGTGTTTTGCGAAATACTCTCTGCGTTCTTTTTCGGCACAGTGGCTGTTTTGTATGTCCAGCTGTAGAGACAGACATTTTTCCTCTTTGTTAGTAAAAAATCTTTTTCCCGTGGTGCAGGCCTCCGAGCTCTCATCCACTCCCACTAGCTCATAACTGACCAGAGCAGAGACTTGCGCCTGCATCTTATCCAAAACTTTGGGTTGAGGATTGCGCACCTCAATCTTTCCCTTTTCCTGAGAGCAGGCCACACCAAAACTGCCAAGCAGGCCCAAAATTAAAATAAAAGCTTTATTTTTCACTGAAATAGACCTTTCATAATTTCGAGTTTACAAGGCCAGATCTTAAGCAAAGCCCATACCAAGCGATAACTGTTCCATTTGCCTGCTCCTCTCGCCTCACCAACCTAAGCCTGCAGGCCCCTGCCCAATTCTGTCACCTCGGTTGGGCGGCCCTGCCGAAAATAGTCCTATTTTCGCGAGGCCAAGCGGTTGAGAATAGGGCACTGAGGCCGTTGATCGCCCCGGCAGCTGTTGACTAGCTCTAGAAGGGTGGCCCGCATCTGCTCAAGATCCTTTATCTTTGTCTCCAGTTCCCCAATATGGTTTTTGGCCAAGGCCTTGACGTCTCGGCTCGAGCGGGATGGATTGCGCCACAAACCCAGTAGGGCCTTGATTCGAGCTGTGGAAAACCCCAACTCCCGGGCTTGCTTGATAAACTTAAGAAAGTGAAGGTCCTCCTCACTGTAGAGCCTATAGCCCGAGGAGCTGCGCCGGACCTTGGGAATCAAACCCAGCTCCTCATAGTGGCGAATCATTTTGGCCGACACCCCCGACTGCTGGGCCGCCTGACTGATCTGAAAGTGCTTGTCCTTAGGCATATCTCCTTCTTTTAAAGGAAGCCCTTTAGAAACTCAAAGACATTGCAGCCCCTGCTGTTCACTTGTATTTCTTATGCGCCCATCGACGCAACAGCAGGGAGTTGCTCACCACACTGACACTGCTCAGGGCCATGGCTGCAGCTGCAATCATTGGACTTAAGTAGCCTAAAGCCGCCAGAGGAAGGCCCAAGCTATTAAAGATAAAGGCCCAAAACAGATTCTGCTTTATCTTAGAGTAAGTTTTACGACTCATCTGCAAGGTCTCGGGAATCAAGCGCAGATCCGAGCGCATCAGTGTCACCCCGGCCGTTTGCATGGCCACATCCGTTCCAGAGGCCATGGCAATACCCACATCCGCTGCGGCCAAAGCCGGGGCATCATTGATTCCATCTCCGACCATGGCCACAATCAGGTCTGCATCCTTGATCTTGGCTTTAGCCTTGAAGTCGGCAATCCACTGAGCCTTTTCCTGAGGCAAAACCTCTGCTTGATACTGGTCTATACCCAGCTCCTGAGCTACTTTTTGGGCCACACTTTGACGGTCCCCCGTCAGCATGGCAGTCTCCACACCCAGGCTTCGCAGGGCCTCTAAAGCCTGGTGTGCCTCCGGCCGCAAAGACTCTTTAAAGCAAAAAACTCCCAGAACCTGCCCACGAGGCTCAAGCTCCACCAGCCAGGATAGAGTCTCTCCTCCTGCCTCAAACTCCTCAACATCTAGCCGAAGCGCCGCCTCTGACCAGCCCAACTCCTCCAGCATCCGCGGGCTTCCAAGGCGCAGAAGACGATCTCCAACCCTCCCCTCAATTCCCAGTCCCGGCAGGGCCTTGATTTTCTCAGTTGGTATCAACTGAAGACCTTCCTCTTCGGCCCTCTGAAGCAAAGCCTTTGCCAAGGGATGCTCCATGCCCTGTTGCAAGGCTGCTGCAAGGGACAAGAGCTCAAGCGACTGTGCCCTATCGCTGGAAGGAGGGAGGGACTTCCATCTGGACAGTTGGGGGTGCCCCTCACTGAGAGTCCCAGTTTTATCAAACACCACCAAGCCAATGCCCTGAGCTAATTCTAGGGCTTGAGCATCTTTAATCAGGATTCCTCTGCGAGCTGCGGCCCCTGTCCCCACCATAATCGCCGTGGGAGTGGCAAGGCCTAGGGCACAGGGACAGGCAATCACTAGAACAGACACCGCGTGGATAAGTGCTTGAGCAAAATCTTGACTCACCCACCACCAGCCCAGAAAAGTGACAACAGCCAAGACCACCACAGCCGGCACAAAAACAGCACTGACCCGGTCGACCAGTCGCTGGATGGGGGCCTTGGCTGCCTGAGCCTCCTCGACAAAACGAATCATCCTGGACAAGAGGGTTTCTCCGCCCAGAGCCCCCACTTCAACCTCTAACCAACCATTGATATTGAGGGCCCCAGAGCGAACCAAGTCACCCCTGTGTTTAAAGACGGGCACACTCTCACCGGTGAGCAAAGACTCATCCACCTCACACTGCCCCGCGGTGACTACCCCATCTATGGGGATTCTCTCACCCGCCTTGATCACAACGAGCTCCCCCAACCCGAGGTGATCCACAGACTTCATGACCTCTTCCCCTGAAGTCCGACGAACCCGAGCCTGATCCGGACGCAGAGCCTTTAGAGCTCTCAGAGCCTCTGTGGTTTGATGCTTGGCTCGGGTTTCAAACCACTTGCCCAATAACACCAAGGCGACAATAACCGCTGCGGCCTCAAAGTAGAGGTCCGTGGAGAAGACCAGCCTTTGACTAAATGCCTCCGGCAGCCCCCAAAGCTGATCCCAGGAACTGAGAGTTAAATTATAAAGGCTGAGAAAAAAAGCGGCCGAAGTTCCCAGGGCCACCAGGAGATCCATATTGCCCACCCCTGCCCGCAGAGCCGCCCATCCCCCTTTATAAAACCGGGCTCCCAGAATAAACTGAATCGGAAAGGTCAAGAGCAACTGAAGCCAGCCTGGAGGCATCCAATGCCACCCCAGGGGCCAAAATAACATGGGCAGGGCCATGGGAGCTGCAAGGGCTAGAGCCAAGATCACCCGCCCACGCTCTCGGTCAACGGGAGATTGGGTCTCCTCCTTGGCCTTGGGAAGCTGAGCCCCATAGCCGGCATCCTTCACAGCTTGAACCAACGCCTCGGCTTGAACAGGGCTCCCACCCTTAAAAACCACATGAGCTCTCTCCGTGGCCAAGTTGACAGAGACTTCTGAGACCCCCTCAACCCCACTCAGGGCTCTTTCCACCCTGCCCACACAGGATGCACAGCTCATTCCCTCAATATGTAAGTCAACTTTTTCCTGCTCCATCAGGGCTGCAGGCTAAAGCTTCCCATAATGGGAAGGTCAAGGCGTCTTTATCAAAGCCCCTGAAGAATCTCTTTTTGACGCGAAATCCAGGCCCTCGTCTCTGGCTGAACTTGGGTGAGATCGACTTCGTTCCAATCCAGCCCTGCAAAGGCCTGTGTGACATCTTCCATCAGGGCCTCCTTTAAAGCCTGCCTATGGGCAACACCCCAGTGGAGACCCTCTGCCTTGGTTGTTTTAAGAAGGTCCACAGCAGCTTTACGAATGTCATGCTTATAGAGATAAACAGGAAGCTCCACCATAAACATTTCTTCTTCAATGGTGACAACGTCAAAGAGGACCTCCCCTGTTTTCTGTAAGCTGTATTCAAGGGCTCTCTCATAATAGACTGCTGCAAGCTCTGCGGAAAGAGGGTTATCTTTAATCTCTTTTCCACCAGGAACTCCCAAGTTACTTAAATCCACACTCGCTACAGATCTCTCCAGTTCATCAAAATAGGCATTGAGCGCCACTCGTATTTGAGCGACCTGCTTGGCACTCAGCTCAAAGGGCTTTCCATCATAGCCCACTCCCTGCTGATAGGCTTGGGTCCCAATCAAGTCGAGAGCTTCGCGACGCCAGGTCTGAACCTGCTGTGTGTCTGGCCTACTCAACAGCGCCTCAAGTCCACCGAGATCCCATATAATGGCGGTCCAGTGATCCCGCTGGGCTCTCTGTAGCCAATGTTCATTGGTCTGATCCACCTTGCGAAAAGCTCTATAAACTGCCAAGTCATTTTTCTCTTCAGTGAGAAGTTCGAAAACCTCTTGCCGGTAGCTGAATGCCTCCTTTAAGTCATCCCTTGGAGTCAGCCTGACCATATCCGGCTCTACTCGGACATCCCGAGGTCGAGTCAAGTAGCGGATGAAAGTCTCTACTCGCTCTCTGGCAAAATTTCTCTGGGTCCTTTCCCAGCGATACATCATGTCCGCAATAGGGTTGTTGCCCTCAGCCCAAACTTTACAGCCGATATAGCGATTGCGATGACTGTCTGTGCAAAAAGGCGGCATTACCCAGTCTGTGTAAGTCTCCCCGAAGTAGAGGTTGCGTATGGCCTTAAGATCGTATTCAAAGGCCTCCTCCCGAACCTGCATCAGAGCTCCGGTCATCACTGAACTCAGTACTGGAGTGTAGTCCATCACACTGCTGGTTGGTATCACCGCAGGGGAGAGCCTGTCCTCTAAATAGGACTTGAATATATCTTCCACCTCAAGAGCTGTGTAACTTGCTCTGAGAGCTCCAGCAAAATTGTGTCGTAAACCCAATGCGTGCCCTACTTCATGGGCCACAATGGAGCGCACCATATCTTGAGAAATCCTAAGCGCCATCTGGTCATCGGCATCCAAGTCGACAATCATCTGGGCGGTCTCTTTCAAGAGCCCACGGTGATTCAACCCGCAGAGATCAGGCCTCTCAAACCCTCTCACGGCAATCATTGAGCTTAATGCGGTATTGTTTTGATTTGCCCCAGAGCTCTGCTCCGACTCCAAGGCACGAAGAATCCTTCGCGCTCGAACCTGGCTGTTGACGGCAAAAACACTGGTCATAAACACCTGGGCATGAAGAATCTCCCCAGTCCTTGGATCCATCTGACCGTCTGCATAGGCGAAGCCCGCAGTGTCCCACTCCACCCACTGCACCATATTGTAATCGGGATGGGGGGCTGTGATGCCCTCAGGGGCAAAAGTAACCTGAATCTTCTCAAAGCCAAAGGCCTTGTTCCAATACTCAATACCGTCTTTGACGGCATCCCGATACTCATCAGGGGTGTTGGCAGAGATAGAAAAGACAATAGGAGAATCTTTGCTCGCTTTGTCGTGGTGGTGAAATTTGGTCGCAAAGACTTCCTCGCCCCGCTGAGTGAACCGGCGGGCGATTTCAAAAAATCCCAACCTTTCGATATTGCCTCTTTTGCTCGGCCGAAAGTGAGGGTTGGGGTTATAGGGTGCCAGGTAGTAAACAGCCTCTACGGGCTGGACGGCAGCAGAGCCAAACAGTGTGCCGCCATTGAGGAGGGCCACTTGTCTAAGAACCAAGCGGTTGCTCTCAGAAATATAGGCCTCTGCCATGTAGCTGGCTTCAGCTTTGAGAGAGATAAACTCAGCTGCGGGATCCACTCGCGAGAAGTCAGAGGAGCGCCAATCTCGCGCCGTATAGAGCTGGCTCATCCCCCGATTGAAGTCAAAGGCGATCGCGTCCTCAGACTTCCAAAGAATAGGAAAATCAGCCAACAAAAACCGTGCTGGGAACGTCTGGTTGATGGCGTGAGCATCACCGGCCTCCAGCATAACCAAGCGATTGTCTGTGTACTGGAAGCTGACAATGCGGGATTTGAGCCCCCCAAAACGGGGCACTTCCATCAGCTGTATCAACTGACCAGACAGTAAAAACTCCTGGCCGAGTGCCGATCTTTGAATGACGATCTCTGTGGTCTTTTCCCCAAGACGCACCACCTGGTGAACCGCAAAGGCCTCACCCATGGCTCTGACTTCATTCAAGGCCCCAACATCTTCGACCTCAAATCCTTTGCACGAGACCTGAAGTCCCAAGCCCAAAGCCACCAGCATGATGATAAGTAGTTTTTTTAGCGGTTTCTGAAAATGAACCATAATCCCCCCCCCAATCAGTCCTCTCAAAATTAGTTGCGGCCTAGGGTTTTCGCAATAGGGCAAGGCCCTTTTGCGGGCAATTTGTAAAACAGTAAATGCCCATGGGAGGCGATTGTATCTTTTTCCCCTTCTCCTTTAGCTATCTTGGCTTTGACCCCTTGAATTTCTTTATGTAGCCTTCCCACATACACAACCTAGAAAGAGCAGGGGCTAGTCTATGGAAAAAATTAAGGTAAAAAATCCGCTTGTCGAGATGGACGGCGATGAGATGACTCGAATCATCTGGGCTTTTATTAAAAATAAACTCATCCTTCCCTACATGGACTTAGACATAAAATACTTCGATTTGGGAATCGAGAACCGCGATGCCACCGACGACCAAGTCACGGTGGACGCGGCTGAGGCCACCAAGACCTATCAAGTGGCTGTGAAGTGTGCGACCATTACTCCCGATGAGGATAGGGTCAAAGAATTCAATCTCAAGAAGATGTGGCGCTCACCAAATGGAACTATACGCAATGTATTGGATGGGACAGTTTTCCGCGAACCTATTATCTGCAAGAATGTCCCTCGCCTAGTGACCACTTGGACCCACCCCATCGTCATTGGTCGACACGCTTTTGGAGATCAGTACCGAGCTACGGATGTGCTGATTGAGGGCAAGGGCAAGCTAACCATGACTTTTACTCCTGAAGGCGGAGGGGCTCCGCAGAGCTGGGAGGTCTTTGATTTCCCCGGCTCTGGAGTGGCCCTGTCCATGTACAACACGGACAAATCTATTGAGGGCTTTGCTCGCAGCTGTTTTAACTATGCCCTGATGAAGGGCTGGCCCCTCTATATGTCGACCAAAAACACGATCTTAAAGGTCTACGATGGACGATTTAAAGATGTTTTTCAGGCTGTCTTTGACCGTGAGTACAAAAGTCAATTTGAAGCCAAGGGTTTGACCTACGAACACCGCCTGATTGATGACATGGTTGCCGCAGCACTAAAGATGCATGGGGAATTTGTCTGGGCCTGCAAAAACTATGATGGAGATGTGCAGAGTGATACGGTGGCTCAGGGCTTTGGCTCCTTGGGACTGATGACTTCAACTCTTCTCACCCCTGATGGAAATGTGATGGAGGCCGAAGCCGCCCATGGAACTGTCACTCGTCACTATCGTCAACACCAAAAGGGTTTGCCTACATCCACCAACCCCATTGCTTCCATTTTTGCATG
Organism: Bdellovibrionales bacterium; assembly: GCA_007128005.1. GTDB lineage: Bacteria > Bdellovibrionota > Bdellovibrionia > Bdellovibrionales > UBA1609 > SKYF01. The sequence continues at coordinate 6,465 of SKYF01000028.1, read as the reverse complement.
GACCCGTGGCCTGGCTTTCCGAGGAAAACTCGACAACAACCAAGATTTGATTCACTTCACTCAAGCCTTGGAATCCGTCTGCGTGGAGACCGTCGAAAGCGGTTTTATGACCAAGGACTTGGCTCTGTGTATTCACGGCTCCAAAATGACCGACAAGGACTATATGTACACCCAGGACTTCCTGGACAAATTGGACGAAAACCTGAAGAAAAAGTGGCACTAATCTTCGAAGGTGGGGCTGAGTTCTAGAGACTCATCGGAGATGTCCTCAGCATCCTTGGTCTCCTCAGAAGCCGCATCCAAAGGCCGTTCAGATTGAATGTCTCTCTGAATAGGAGAGAGCTTACTGTGCTCAGGCTCAATGTTCGGATAAAATGTCACCAGGATAACACCTAAAGACAGGGCAGAGATGAGGGCCCACCAGGAGCCCACTGGAAGCAGCTTCTGTCTTCCCTCCTGGGGCTGCTGTTCATCAGCACTGGGTCCTGTTTTTGGGTCTAAGCCCCGAATCATTCACAGCCTTTCCGTCAAAATAGGAACCGCAAAAGTCTTGGGTACTAAAATTTTTTTACAACTTCAATATAATATTTACATTGTTTGGGAGTCACTCAAAGTCTCTGATGCGCTGCTCTTAGGTTTCTTATTCTCACCCAATACCAGAGTCCAGTAGCCAAATAGGTTGGCCGGGATAATCTGATCTGCCTCAAAGCCCGTCTCCTTAAGAAATTCCTGTAAAGACAAATGGGGGTTAAAGCCCAAGGTCCCTGAAAACCGCGTCATGGCCGTTTCAACTTTTTCCATTAGACCGGAGTCACTGGCAAAGTGATTTAAAAAAATAATTATTCCCCCAGGGCGACACACCCGCTGAACTTCTCTGACGAACTCCTTTCGATCCGGAACCACTGAGGCCACATACATCGCCACAACTCGATCAAAGGAGTTGTCTGGAAAAGTCATCTCCTGGGCATTCATCAATTGCAGCGACTCGACTTGACTCAGTTCTTCTCGTTCCACTTTTTCCCGAGCCAGCTTCAGCATCGGCTCTGAGAGGTCAATACCCACCACTTTCACATGGTCTGGGTAGAGTGGAAGGGATAGTCCCGTTCCCACTCCCACCTCTAAAATGCGATCTCCCTGTTTGCAGTGAAGATGCTCAACAGCCATCCTTCGACCGGGATGAAATACTGCTCCAAAAAAAAAGTCATACACTCCCGCATAACGTTTATAAGCTTTCTCAACTGCTTTCAGATCCATCATGTTACTCACTCCTGTATTTCTTCAATCGGTAGGTGATCTTCTGTCAATTAGCAAGCGCTGATTTTGATTTAAAGACGTGCCCAGACAATGACTTGAAGCTGTCTGGGACTTCCTTCAACAGGTAAATTTTTTATCTGTGGAAGGTCGAATTCCTGTCCTGGAAAAAAACTGATTCCAGGGTCCATGCATTCTTCTGTAAAGTCCCACCAAGCCAAGGGGGCTCCGTTAAAAACAACCAACACCGCATAAATATTTGCAGGCAGACTTAAGTCCGGTGCGAAGGCTGAAAAGCGAAACTTCATATTTAACTGATAGCCCGACTGAGGATCAGCTGTAAGATTTCCTACCCACTCAACATCGGTTTGGAATCGACCGGATTCATTTTCAGAAGAGAGAATTTGAGTGAACTCCCCCTCGCCTTCTTCTCCTACGGATTTCACCACTGTCAGCGCGGTAAAATCAGGCAGACAGGACCTGAAGGCCTGGGCCTCTCCTGGGCAGATCATCAATAGAACTGGCAAAAGGCCAAGGGCTGCATATAAAAGGGCTCTTTGTTTCCCGCTCATGGTCTAGGCTTCGGGATCCAGGTCTGTGGACTTTAGTCATTCTTACCAAAGCCCAAACATTTTGGCCCATAGTCTAGTTCTAATTGAATTGGCTGGGCTCAAAGCCCGAACCATCTGCCTGAGACTCCCAAATCTCGGCCCGTCGAATTTCAAATTTGTTGAGCTGAAAATAAACAAGGCCCATCACGACGCCCCCAACGGCCCCCCAAAAATGAGAGATATAGCTCACATTCTCTTGAAATGTAGATGGCAAAAGCACCATGGCCCCCACGCCAAGCACTCGCAACAGACGTCCTTTGATTGTCCTTTGGCGCTCGATTAAAAAAAAGAGCACAAGCCAAAAGCCAGCCAAAAAATAGACCCACCCTGATGCCCCCACCAGTACGACCTGAGGCTCATAGGTCCTCAGACTCACTCCAAACATGACTGCCGAACCCAGGAGACTCAGCCAAGGAAACACCTTGAAGCCATAGTAGGCGTGAACAAAAAGACCTAAGATCCCCAACATAAAGGAATTGCTCAGAAGGTGCTGCATATCTGCATGAACCAACTGGCTGCTGAGCAGTCGCCAGTACTCTCCCTCAGAAAACACCTGGTGCCCCGTAGCAGCTAGATAGGGCCTCAGGGGACTGTCTGACCAATAGAGCCATGAAAACATAAAACAGAGCAAGAGAATGGATAGGCTCACAGTGACACTCTCCGACCTGGGACGTCGAGATAAATGAGTCCACACCAATTTACCTAAAGGCCTCTGGTCAAAAGTCATCAACCTCAGTATGCTCCATTCGATGAGCATCTGGCTAGAAAACTTAAACCCGGAGCAACAATTGGCTGTCTCCCACGGCAAGGGGCCTCTTTTGATCCTGGCCGGGGCCGGCTCAGGAAAGACAACCGTGCTGGTGGCACGGACAGGCCGCCTTATCGACGAGGAGAAGATTCTACCTGAACGAATATGTGTATTGACCTTTACCAACAAAGCAGCCCATGAACTCAAAATGAGAGTGGCGCGCAAAGTGGGTCAAAGGGCAAGAAAAGTATGGGCCGGGACTTTTCATGGCTTTGGACTTCAGCTCCTCAAGCGCCACTGGAAAGAGGCGGAGTTGCCCAAAAAATTTGGGGTGGTTGATGGCAGTGACTCTCTGGCCATACTCAAGGACCTGGCCAGAGACCATCGCGTCATAGAAAAGGAGCGCTTTTCCATGGAGCGCCTGATGGAACGGGTGCTGAGAATTCGTCAGAACCGCCATCAGGGAGCTGCTAGTGAGAGCTATTTGGACGACAGTCCCGAAAGCGCCCTGGCCCTTGTTCTTGCCCCCAAATATGAGACCCGTCTCAGACATTTGGGTGTCGTTGATTTTGAGGAGTTACTGTTAGCCCCTCTCAAATTGCTCAAAAAAAACCCTCTGATTCTTGATCAGTTCAGAAGCGAGTTTGACTATGTTATGGTGGATGAATTTCAAGACACCAATCATATGCAGATGCGGCTGATTGATGAACTCACTGCATCCCATCGCAACATCGCCGTGGTGGGTGATGACGATCAGTCCATCTATGGGTGGAGAGGGGCAGAGGTCCGCAATATACTGGATTTTCCCACGCGCTATGAAAACTGCGAGGTGGTGCGACTGGAGCGCAATTACCGCTCCAGCGCCAAAATTATCTCCCTTGCCAACGCTGTCATTGGCAACAACAAGGCTCGCCACAGCAAGGTCTTAAGGCCTGGCCTCAGTGATCAGGGTCAACTTCCTGAGCTGTTTACCTATGAGAACGATGAAATGGAGATCGACCAGGTTGTTGAAGAGCTCCAGCGCCTAAACCGGGAGGGCCGCAACTGGAAAAGCATGGCCATACTCTACCGCTCCAATTCCCAAGGGGGCCTTATGGAAGGGGGGCTGAGGAGAGCTCAAATCCCCTACAAACTGACTGGAGGAACGGCTCTTTTTGACCGCAAGGAGGCCAAGGACAGCCTGGCCTTTATCCGATCCAGCCTTCACCCCACTGAAGTCTCCTTTCGGCGCATTATCAATTTGCCTCCGCGGGGAATTGGGGAGAAGACTTTGGATTCCATCGATCAGATAAACCCCGACTTAGAGTTTTTTCGCCGCGCTCGGCTTTGGGCTAAAAACAACTCCGAGGAAAAGGCCAGTGAGTCCATCACGAATCTCTTTGCCTTTTTGGAGGACCTGAAAAGCCAACTCGTTATGAGTCCGGAGGATGCAGAGACTGTTTTGACCCGAATGCTGCGAGAGATCGGCTACCGCAGCCACCTTGATCAGTGCTACAGAGACCCCCAGGTGGCAGAAAAGCGCTGGAGCAGCGTGATGATCTTAGGCAGAATTTTGGACGGGATGTTCAAACGGCATGGTCGCAACCTCTTCACGCTTGAGATGTTTATTGACAGCATGGAGCTGCATGACCCCATCACGGAGAGCAAAGAGGAACAGGAAGACCAGGTCCAGATGATGACTCTGCATGCCTGCAAGGGCTTGGAGTTTCCTGTCGTTATCCTTTTGGGCCTGGAGGAGGACCTCCTTCCCCACGCCAAATTGGGTCAAAGTGTTGATGAGGAGAGGCGGCTCTTTTATGTGGGAGTCACCCGCGCCAAGGAGCACTTGATTCTGACCAAAGTGCGTCAACGCAAGCGCTATGGGCGTATGCAGGACATTTCTCCGTCAAGATTTTTACTTGAGATTGACCCCTCGCTGTATCAAGAGCACGATGAGATCCGCCCTCTTTTAGCGGAGGAGCGAGAGGCGATGGTATCCAACTTCCTTAAACAGTTGGAAAATAAAATTGCGCAACGAGATAAAACTGACCGGAACAAACGCGACAATGAGGAGACCTTCTCTCAATGACTGCTTCTAATTTCTACCAACTCCACCTGGACCGAGTTTCGCGCAGCTTTGCCTTCTGCATTGCTCGCCTTGAAGAGCCCCTCAAAGAGTGGGTCGGCCTCAGCTATCTCCTTTGTCGAGTTTTGGACACAGTGGAAGATGCTCCCTGGGAGAGCGCCACGGAGCAACTCTCTGCCTTTGAAGAGTTTGACAGATGGCTCGAACAGGTCCCCACTAGAGAACAGGTAGATACATGGGTTCAACTTTTTCCTAAATCCATTCCTGAAGGGGAGCTACTTTTGCTCCATGAGACCCACAGGCTTTTAGAGGACTTGCACCATCAGCCCGATAGAGCGCGAGCCGTTATTCTGCGCCTGGCCCAAGAGATGAGCCTTGGGATGCAGCGCTTCCAAAGCCAGGAACCTAAAAACCGTCTTAGATCTCTCACTGAGGTCAACCAGTACTGTTTTTTTGTCGCTGGACTCGTAGGAGAGGCTCTCACCCATCTCTTAGAGTTGGTCTGCGAGGATTTCAAAGCCTCTGCGGAATCTATCGCCGATGCGCACCACTTCGGACTCTTTCTCCAAAAAGTCAATTTACTCAAAGATCAAAGTGATGACGAGAGACAGGGCCGGTTTTTAGTTCCTGATAGAGGCCTTGTTCTTCAGTCCGTCAGTGAGAACGCCAAAGGAGCTTTTCGTTTTCTCATGCAGCTCCCCAAAAATCAGCGCGGATTTCGTCTGTTTTGTGCCTGGTCCTTCTTCCTTGGCTTGGCCACTCTTCCAATTGCCCAGAAGGCCTTTCTCCGAGGAAAGCAAGGCAAGCTGCCAAGAACTCAGACCCTGGAGTTGATTTCTGAGGTTGAAGACCTTCAAGAGGTCTCTGCTGAAAAGCTAGAGCCCCTATTTCTGTCTTTGTCCCAAAAAGCAGGCCTTCAGGTTTCAGAGTGGGCTCTCCTAAAAAGAGGGCTTGAGGCAGAAAACCGATTTCAGACCCCCCAGTGGTTGACTGATATCTATCGCGGCTCTCTGAAAAAATCTGGCCTCTACCGCTTGGGAGTCCTCGAGCAGTGAAAGAGTGGGTCGAGCGAGTTCTGTTGGCCGCTAGCTGGGCTCCATCTCCTGAGAACAATCAGCCCTGGAGCTTCAGGGCTGAGGGAGAAATAATTTCTATATACTACAATCCAGAGCGAGCACTTCAGACTGATCCTCAACACTACTACAACTGGCTGTCGATAGGGGCGGCAATTGAAAATATGAGAATTGCTGGAGAAAAAGAGGGCTTTTTGACTCAAGTCCGTTATGCCGAGCCGGGAGAGGACTCTGAGCTGGCTGCCGAGATCTCTTTTCTTCCTCGAGAATCAGAAGACTCTCCCAGCTCCTCTCAAGGGGATAAATCTCTCTACCCCTACATTTTCTCCCGTTTTACAGACAGGTCGGACTCAAAGGAACAAGCCCCTCTGCCCAGGGAGTACTACCTGGAAATCGAGAGGCAAGCTCTTAAGAGCTCTGTTCAGCTTGTCTTTGTCAACAGGCCAGGAGATCTAAAAGTCTGGGGCAAGACCATCGGGTATTTGAATCGGCTGCGGTTTTTCTCGCAAATTTTTCATAGGGAGATCTCAAAGAGCCTCTACTTTTCAAAACAAGAGTATGAGTCTCGTCGAGATGGCATTTGGATCGGCTCCCTGCACCTGCCTTTTGGAGCAATGCCCCTGTTCCGTCTACTGATGCGGTGGAGCTGGGCCAGGATTTTGCGAGTTTTGGGAGTGGGCTTTATCATTCAACAAGTTGTGTCCAAGCAGGTGGCTC
>SKYF01000024.1 GCA_007128005.1 Bdellovibrionales bacterium | reverse complement strand
TCAGTGATGCCTCGAGCATCATCTCCAAAGAGCCTGCAGCCATTCAGCTGGCCTATCTTCAGGCCCTGACGGATATCAGTGGAGAGGGCAAAAACACGATCATTCTGCCTCTGCCCATCGACCTGTTGAAACCCTTTATAAAGGCGTCAGAGACTATCGAGTCTGGTCCAGAAAAGCCCAAGGCCAATTAAGGAGCAGTTGAGTCGTCTGGGGCTTTTGTAAGCGCACAGTAGTAAATGGGCCCGGCAAAAGGTGGGAGGTCGGGCCAGATCTGGTAGCCAAACTCGGTCTTTTCAGCAAAATCTGGCTGAGGAAAACTGTCTAAAACAAGGACTCTGTTCCGGCGCTTTTTTAAAAAGCGCTTGACCAGTTGGTCATTCTCTAAGGGCGAGACACTGCAGGTGGAGTAGACGAGGCGGCCCCCGGGTTTGAGCACCTCAAGGGCCGAGCAGAGCAGGGCCATCTGCCGATTCTGCAGATGCTTTGATCGAGCTTTGGACCACTTTTTTAATTCCCCCTGGTTTTCCAGCAAGTGCCGCTCTCCAGAGCAGGGGGCATCGAGGAGAATGCGATCAAAGTGGCTGCTTTGGTGCAATCCCCAGCGGCTTGCATCCCGATGCCAGACCTGAATCTGACTCAGCAGAGATTCGGGCAGATAGGAGCGCAGCACTGTTTTCAATCGCTTTATTCGCGCCAGCGATTGGTCACTCAAATGCAGCTCAATCTTAAAATCCGCCTTGGTGGGACTGAGTCTTCGTTGCAGATCAAACAAGAGGGCCAAACTTTTCCCGCCCGGGGCGGCACAGAAGTCTGCCACTCGCTCGCCGGGCTGAACCTCAAGAGCATGGGCGGGCCAGACAGAGGCAGGGTCCAGCAGGTAATGGGAGGACAGTTGGCCCGATGGGTAAAAGGGATTCTCCAGCGCAAATTTGACTTCCTCTGCCTGAAGAGCTTGCTTGAGGTCCCACCAGCGGGGACCAATAAGGTCCAAGTGGTGTTGATCGAAGGGCTCCATCCTAGAAGGTTCCAATAGAGAAGTGAATCCGGTAGGCGTCTTCAAAAATCCCACGAGCCTCATCTTTAACGGGATTGATTTTAAAGGCCACATCGATGGCCACCGGGCCCACAGGGGTGTTGTAGCGATAGCCAAAGCCCACGGACTGTCGAAAGGGTCTTTGGAACTCAAAGCCAGTGATTTGAACAAAGCCCCCATCATAAAAAACAACGCCACCGTGGTCCTGAAAGAAGGGAAAGCGCATCTCACTGCGGAAAAGTCCGTAGTGGCTGTCTCGGGGAATGATCAGTTGGCTTGTTCTTTGAAAGGGCAGCTCATAGTTGGGGGGGATGCGCTCTCGCTCATTGCTTCCTCCAAAACCTCGGATGCTGCCTAAACCGCCTAAAAAGAAGGCCTGACTTGCAGGAACTCCACTGCCCTCTCGTGAGGAGAGGTTTCTGACATAGCCCGCTCGAATGGAGTTTGCAAAGACCCAACCTGAAAAAAAGAAGGGGAAGTAGCGGGTAAAGGTGCTCTCTGCCCTAGCAAAGTGAATGAGCTCTGAACTGCCCAAATCCGGAGACGAGTAATCAAGGTCGAATCTGGTGTAGGATCCACGGGTGGGTAAAAAGGGATTGTCTCGGTAGTCAATGTCCAAAGTGGGTCCTAGAGTGACGACCTGTTGTTCCTGAAGACCGCAGTTTCCACTGGCAGGATCGGGGCAGCGGTCGTCTCGTTCAAACTCTCGACGAGCATCCAGGCTCCAGACAGTCCACGTCAGCTTCACATTACGACTCAAGTCTCGCTCAAGGAGCAAATCAACGCGGTTGCTGATATTGATAGTAGCCAGCTCGTTTTCAATAAAGGGAAATACAAATTCAGATCGGGTGAGATTGACCCGCCCCCGAGTTCGCCCGCCAAACAGAAAGGGCTCCAAGTAGCCAATGTTCACCTCGGATTCAAGGTAGTTGACCTTGGTGATATTTTGCTGGAGTTGGACTCGACCTGAAACGGCGCGAGCCGTTCCTCGTAAATTGCTATAGGTCACCCCTGTAAATCCCCGCAAGATGACATCCCCTTCTTTGAGGTCGCTCTCGCTCATCACCCCCCCGCCAATGCGGAAGAGGCCAGGGTTTCTCTCCCCCACGTGGACAATAAGAGTTCTGTCGGAAATATTGGTTCCATCCTCAAGAGTCGAAATGTCGGCGCGAGAAAATATCCCCAATCGGTGGAGTCGACTGATGGACTCTTCAATTTTGTCGGGAGTTAAAATATCGCCTTCGCGCAGGGCGATTTCACGCAAGACGACTCTTCTGTCTGTAAAGGTGTTGCCCTCAACTTGAATGGTTTGTACTCTGATTTGAGGGCCCTCAAAAATTTGGAACAGGATGTCCGCCTGGGTCCCTCTATCATTGTATTCGACAAGGCCCTGGGTTTCATTTAAAACCCTCATCTCCAAATATCCTCGGGAGAAATAAAAGTTTTTAAGTTTTTCAATACTTTCCTCGACCTGGGCAATCTGCAGGGGCTGGTTGCTGCGCAAGGCAATGGCCTCGGAAAGATCTATAGGACTAAAGGATTCGGCTCCTTGAAACTCCACCCTGCGAATTTGTGTCAGTGGCCCCTCGTCAATGAGGACGACGAGCTTGGCCGTGGATCTGGCTTCGTCTAAATAATCGAGACGGGCGGACTGAATCCGCGCTCTTAAAAACCCCTGATTTCTAAGTTCAGTGATCAGGTTTCGATAGCCCAGCTCCATATCTTGGCGATTGTAGTAGCCACGGCGAATAAGGGGTGTGCTGTTTCTACGCAAAAAATCACTATAGTATCTGGCCGGTCTAGAGATTCTGCCACTGATGCTGATTTCGCGAATTCTAAGTCGGGACCCCTCTTTGATATTGAGGTTGACTCGTGTTACAAAATCTTCATCAGGCTCTTGGACGCTAAAATCCACACGCACGTTGGGGAAACCCTCTTGCAGATAATGACGACGAATCAGGTCTGCCATAGTGCCTGCAGGGTCAGAGACGGTCCCATCAAAGTTTCTCAGGTCTAGAATTCGATAGATGGCAAAACGGGACAGGTGCTCGTTGCCCGAGAAGAAGATCTCGTAGCGAAAGGGTTTGAGGATTCGAAACCTCAAGTGAACCTCAGTCATGTCGTCGTTGTACTCTGACTCAGGACCAAGGAGTTGTGCACTTAAATAGCGATTGTCGTTGAAGTAGCTCTGGGCCCGAGCTTGAATGTCTTGTATAAGGCCGAGGGTAAAAGTTCGCTGAGTGTAGCGATTGACACGGCGTTGGATTCGGTTATTTAAAGAGGTATTGTTGCTTTCTATGGTGATGCTGCGAACTGTACATGGAAGTCCCTCATTGATTTGGAAACTTAGAATCAAGTGGTGGTCCTCAGTGGCGGTAAAGTCCACTTCAATTTCGGTATTAAAAAAGCCCCGCTCTCCATACTCGTTCTTAAGGCGCTCAGCCGCCTCCACCACTCGGCTGCGACTAAATTTGTCGTTGGTATTCAAGCCGGAAAGTTCTAACAGGTCTCGCTCAGAGAAAGCACGCTGACCAGAAAAGTGAATCTCGGCGATTCTTCTTAAGGGACGTGCAGACACCTTCAGCCGCCCCTGTCTTCCACGCAATACGACCACCTGTTCAAACTCCCCCTTGGCCATTAGAAGGCGAATCCATTCATCGGCTTGAGGCAGGCTCAGGTTGGGGACAAAAAGGTCAGGTCGCTGCTGAAAAAGCTGTTGAAGAACAGATGGGGGCACTCCCGTAACCTGGTCCATAGTGGGGTGTGCAACTTGAGCTCGGACCTCAGATGCTGAGAGTGCCAAGGCAAAGCCTAACATGAGATAAAATGCTAAGAATGAAATCTTCTTCACCGAAACTCCACAGTGTACTCTAAATCTAAGCCCAGTCTATTGGGCGCAGTTGATCTCTCTTGCTGGAGACTTGCAGCCTCTTCCCGGCCCTCCCAGCTTCCCACCAGTGAAAGATTACGATTCACCTTAAACTCCAATTTGACATTATTGGTGGGTGTTTTTTCAATGGTTCGACTGGCAGAGCTCCCCCAGCGGGGGGTCCACTGTTTGTTAACGATCACTTTAGGCACAGAGACATTGTCCACAAAGGTGGTAGAGACCTGCAGATCAACGCCCAAGCGATCTCTGAGCTCTCGACTAATTGGTCTTTGAAGGATGGCCGAGCCGATTTGCACAGAGGGTTGACCAAGGGCTCCCTGCTCCAAGCCCTCAGGGGAAATCAGGCCAAGGGCGAGCAAGGAGACAATTTCAGACTCCGTCAGGGCAGGCTGACTGGTCAAACGAATCTCCAAATCAGGAGCTCTGCCTTGAACAAGAAGCTGAATTTCGTACTCTTGGGGGCGCTGGGCATCAGTGATCTGGATAGCCTCAGTGATGCGAGCTTGAGCTGTGACGTAGATTTGAGGGTTTTCAGGTGGGCTGTTTTGGTAGTTGATAAAGCCTGTAATGATATCAAAGCTGTTGTCGCGGAAGGTCAGCTGCCCTCCAGCCACGGGGCTAAGGCTCCCTGTCAGAAGAGGATTCTCTGGTGGCCCCTGAATCGTGAGCTCTCCGGCAATAAGAGAATCTACTAAGCTGTTTCTCACTCTTATCGGGTTCACGAGTTGGATCTTTAAGTCCAATACAATGGGCTCAAATCGGTCCTGAACTAAAAACTCGGGAAGGTGGGGGGAGACGGGACGGGGCGTAGGCGCTCCTGCGGTGCCCGCCAGCTCTTGAGTGAACTCTCCTGAGACCACATTGTAAGTGATATCCAAGGTGTAGGGAAACCAGTCCCCCCTTACGGCCAACTGGCCAGAGCCCCTGGTGCGGATATTTTCAGGAAAGTGGAGATTGACGTTGCTCAGACGGCCATTGATCTCAATGGGAACATGGGTCAGGCCTTTGATCTCAACTCTTCCATCTCCATGGACTTGCCCCCCAGCCAGTTGAGCTCTGAGAGCATTGATAAGGATATTCTTTTGGCTAAATAGCAGATCCGCCCTCAAATTTTCAAAGGGGTGGGGAAATTCATTGAGTCTTAAAACTCCATTCTCCACATAGGCCGAACCAAGCAGTTGAATGTCATCGATGGGCCCGCTGGAGGACACAGACAGCGAGAGATCTCCCCTGAGGTCTCCGAGGAAGGGGGTCAGAAAAGCCAGGAGTCCCAGCTCAACGCGGCCGTTGACGTTGGCGCGAATATTACTTCGGTTCGAATTTTCAACTGAGATATTGAGCACGCTTTCAGGTCCGTCTAAGTTGTAGTTAAAGGCTTGAATTTGCCCTTCGCTGAGGCGGATGGAAAGAGGGCGTGGGGCGCGGATTTGACTGGGGCCACGTCGTAGCTCGAACTCGTCAATGGAAATATTTCCGGTAGAGTTCCAGAAACCGCCTTGGGGAGCAAAGAGATTTACTTTGCCGGTGAGTCGAGTTTGGAAATCGCTGCGCTCATCGCTTGGCCCCAACATGGAAAATAGGTGGGTAAAGTCCCAGTTCACTGTCTCCAACTGAAGGCGAAAGGGAAGTTTGTCATCAAAGGGGAGTAAAAATTCAGTTTCAATGGTTTCGCCGAGAAGTTGGGCTCGGCCATCAACTCCTTGGGGACTCAGTTTAAACTCAATCTGTGAGTCATCTACAGCCTGATCAGCTATTGTCAGACGGGAAAAGTCTCCCTTAAAAGTAACCTCTGGGTCTTGAACAGGGCCTGAGAGTTGAGAGGTGAAATCCATTTGGCCTAAGAGGTTGAGGCCAAGACGGGAAACAGATTCAAACTCCTCGAGGCGCAGATTTCGTCCTCTAATATCTAACTCCATATCTTTTAGGGGGTGAATAGACCCCTCAACAGTAACGGCGCTGTTGCCGCGCACCACTTGAACTCTCTCACTGCGTGCTCGTCCCTGGGTCGCTACAAGGTTTACCAAGAGTTCATCAAAGCCTTCTCCAGCCAGCAAGCCCCGATAAAAGGTACTGTTGAGCTCGTAGTTGAGCTGACCAAAATTGAGTGGCCCCCAAGCTCGCAAAGATGCGGACCCGGTGCCCTGGATTTCAAAGGGAAGAAGGAAATGGCGGCGGAACACTTGGCGCAGGTCCTCAAGGTCCAAGTAGGGGGACTGCGCATCGATAAACAGCTGCTGCTCCCGAAGGTTGAGAGTCATATGCCCAGAGTAGCGAGAAGTCTGAAACAACCCTTGGATATTGCGAAAACTGAGGCTCCCTCTTGCATAGCGAAGGTCCATGGAGAGACTCCCGAGCGCATAGTCATCGAGCCAAAAACCGTCGCCTTCAATGCTCATTCGAGTTGTCGCAGTTCGACTGTCTCCCTCAGCTGTTCCCTTCACTTTGGCTTGCCCCTCAAGTCCCAATCCAGCCAGCTCGGTGACATCAGAAAAGTCTAGGCGCTCACCCTCAAAACTGACTTTAAAGCCTGTGTCGTAGATGACCTCCCCGGAGCTGGATCCCAAAGAGTTCTCTCCTAGCTGGGCCTTGGCGGAGTACTTGACGCTCTTATTGTTGATTTCGACTTCCCCTTGTGCCGCAATTTGTTCAAGATGAATAATTTTGCCTCTGGTTCCATCGGGCGCGACTTCCTGTTTAAGACTAAACTCAGTTGCAGTGATCTCGCCGGCACACTTTAACTGTAGGTTTGGGTGAAGCTCTCCCGCACAGGGTGCCTGTCCTTTCATTGGCAGATAGAGGGGGGTGTCCCCTAAACCCAAAGAGAGCAAAAGCTGTCTAAGCTCTAGAGACTCAACATCAACTTCTCCTGAAACTAAAACCTTTGACTCCCAATTGAGTTCCAGATCGCTAACAGAGACTTGGCCTGCAGAGTTTTGAATCCGAGTTCGCGTTGATTGGACTTCACTGTCTCTTAGAGTGCCTTTTGAGGTGACTTGGCCAATTTCAAAGTGGTCAAAGAGGACATCTTGAGTGGTGATTTCAAATTGAATATTTGGCCAAGATTGGTCTGTTGAGTTCACGTCAAGGTCCATTTGCACAAGACCACTCATGGCAGGGGGTAGGGGGTCGTATTGGACCAGATCCATCCAATGTCTCATCTCTTCTAAATCAATGCTGTTGCGCACACGAAACTCATAGTCCCCCCACTTAAGATCATCCCAATTGACCTGACCCCTTCCAAATCCGACCACATAGCTCTTTTCGCGTTGTATTTTGGCCGCAGAGACACGGAGTTCATTTTCATCTATCATGAGGCGTGTTTCAAGCGACAGTCGAGCGTAAAGAGGGGAGTCAACCTGTAGAAGAGTCAACTGAGGAGCTTCAAGATGGACAGCCAAAGCTCTCAGGCGATTGTCGACAGTCAAATTGAGATTCTTGCCCTGAAGGGCTAAAGAGCGCTGTCGCAAATAGGCCATAACCTGCCCATCTTCTACTTGAAGCCGGTCTATGGGCAGTTGGAATATTTCTTGAAGGGAGATGCTTCGAGGCTCCTTGTCTGGCATGCCTTCATCTTCTGGCACCACAATAAAAATTGATGGAGAGGCCAAACGCAGACTGCTGATTCGCAACTGGCCGGTTAAAAGGCCCCAAAGGCTGAGAGAGAGCTCAACTTCTTTCACTGTTGAGGGAGCCAATGTGTGAGCGAGCTCATCTTGGGGGAGTAGGTCGATATCCCTAAATATCAATCGAGGAGGGAAGGCTCCAAGACTGAGGTCCTTAGCCCAGATCCTCAAGGGGAGATGCTCGTGGCTGTAGCTCTCAATCTCAACAAGAACCCAAGACTTAATCCTGGGCCAGTGGTATTTGCTAAAAAAGCCTAAGAGAAAGAAGAAGCCAAAAAAAAGACTGGCCAAAACAAGAAAGCGACGCCAGCGTTGAAGTCCCTTCATACCACCTTCTCCTCACTCCAGGCTTTGAGTAAAGATTGAGCAGCTCGGTAGTTGGGGCGAATGCGTGTGATGCTGCGTATGGTTTCGATGGCCTGAAATCCCTGCTTGAGACCCCAGAGAGCTTTCGCCTTGGCATAGGAAGAGGCAAAGTTAGTTTCGGGATCTTCGCCGTACCTGGACTCCAGCTCGCGCAGGAGCTCAAGACAGTCGAGATAGTGATGGCTTTCCAAGAGAGCTTCCACTTTAAGCCAATCTACAGCCACTGAGGGTTCACAGAATTCCTCAAGGACCTTCATGGCATCCGTAGGGAGTCCTACAAACCATAGCAGCAGAGCCAGGTCATAGGCTTGGTGTGGATTTTTTTTCGCCAGCAAAAAAACCTGTTCAGATAGAAACTCGGCGGCCTGCTTTTCTTCAGGGAGTAGATGTAGCCTTTTAACCAGATCCTCTTTGT